>CAKQED010000001.1:0-134610 GCA_934229835.1 uncultured Oribacterium sp.
ACAGTGAACTTCTTAATCTTGCTATCGTACTGAGTCTTAGCCTCACCATTCTTCTGGAAATAGAACTGATAGGTATCATCATCCATCTCGATGTTCTGATATCCAGTCTTCATGGAACCATCCTTCTCTTCATTAGATGAGAAGAAGAATGCGCCATCGTTGTTAGCAGCGATCCACTCCTTAGCAGTGAAGTCATCTGCACTACCAATCTTGGTTACGCCCTTGTTATCATCGCCAACAGCTACGAAGCCCGTCTGCATACGGCCGTACTCATCGAATGCATAGTACTTACCATTGATCTTCTTCTTCTGATCAACAGTCAGCTTGCCATTCTTACCGAAGTAGAACCATCTGTAGCTATCGTCCTCGTAATCCTTGTTGATCCAGTTCTCACCCGGAATAGCCCAAACCCAAGTGTTCTTTCTCTGAGAACCATCGCCATTGAGATATGCGATATTTGTGGCTGTAGTACCAGTAGCAATCTCATCAAGTGCGGACCATGTATCACCATGCTGAATAGCCCACTCATCAACCATGCGGCCGTACTCATCGAATACATAGTAAACGCCGTTGATCTTCTTACGCTTGCTGGACTGCTTGATACCGTTACCATCAAAGTAGAACCAGTAATTCTCGGTATCGCCATCTTCCTTCTCTACGTTAAGCTGAGCCCAACCAGTCTGAGCATGGCCATCGTTCCAACCGTTGAAATAGTAATCAGCGTGCATCCAAGCCTGCGCATCGTCGTCATCCTGAGTGTGGGAATCAGTATTAACCCAGCCATAAAGCATGTGGCCCTCAGAATCGAAGGCATACTTAAGGCCGTTGATGGTCTTAACCTTATTCTTTGTAAGCTTCTTGTCGGACTCAGTGGTATAAGCCTTACCATCGTTACCGAAGTAGTACCACCAGTACTCAGCGTCGAGATCAGTATTATCATCGTCGTCCATAGCTACAGCCTTCCAGGTGTTCTTCACCATAGCGCCGTACTGGTCAACATAATAGTACTTCGTCTTGGAACCAGACTCATCCTCGATCAGCTTATCGGTAGCCATAACTCCGTCGCTGTCAAGATAGAACCAATTTCCGTTTGCGGACTTCCACTCGTCAACAACCTCTGTGCCATCGTTGTTCAGATATCTCCAAGCGCCTGTTGAGTTATCCCAACCAGCTGCCATGGAAACGGCTGAAAAACCAAGAGCAAGAAGTGCTGCAGTAGAAAGTGTTGCCATTACCTTTGTCTGCTTCTTCATAATAAATGCACTCTCCTTTTTTTCTTTTCGAGCCTCTAGGCTCAGTTACGGTGAGATTATACCTCTAAGCGTGTGACCTTGCAAGTCCTTTTCTTACTTGGTTCCGCGGAGGAAGTACTTGCTTCGTACTCTCTCATCATGTACGAGGTTATCTTACTGCGATTCGATCAGAAAGTATATAACAGAGTCATTACTAATTCTTACGAATTTCTTAAAGACTATCTTTCGTACTTCTTAATCAAATCTTAATAATTAACCTATGTCTGCGATTATACATGCTTTTCACAGGAATGCAAGCACTTTTTACATATTCGGGGATGGCATACCGAGATACATATGGACATCTCCGTCCTTCAGGGAGCGGTTATCCTTCACTCCGAGAGCATCCATCCATGCTCGGGTCGTCAGGGTTCCCCATGGACCGCTGCCGACGCCACCTCCGTTATCGTTATTCCAGAGCCAGGCAGGTGATGGCCAGAGGCAGGTGGTCGGGGCGATCAGTGCATAGGCGTCCTGGTCCACGCCCTGCTGGCCGTGATGCGCCATCTGTACGATATCTGATTTCAGTTCTACGGCTGTACAGGTCTTAATCAGATCTTTTCCGCCGTCGTACGCGAGATCGCCGAGGATCAGGATGGACTGGCCGCTCACACGGATCTTATAGACCAGACTGCTGTTGTTGACACCGTTATAGGTATACACGCCACGGTTATTTAGTACACGGATGTTGACATCATCGATATTGATTTCTGTTCCTCGTCCTATATTATTTGTCACCGTACCAACCGGCAGCTTTGTGAATGCATTCAGGAGCTGATCTGCGATGCCGGCACCGGTCGGAGAAACCTGGCAATACCAGTCTGGTGTTGCCAGTGAGCAGTAGATCTTATCAATTTTGATTTTTCTGGAGCTATCACTCAGAATCGCGCAAAGTGCACCGACATGATCCTCGTGCGGATGTGTGATGAGCCAGGCATCCACCTTTCCGCCCTGCTGCAGGATAAGTGATGACAGTTTATCTGCATCCGCTTCCCAGCCACCATCGATGACGATGAGCTTTCCGTGTGGGCTTCTGATGACGATGCTTAGATTCTGCGCACCTGTTGTGCTTCCCAGCATCCATAACTCGCCGACACCACTTGCTCCAGTTGAAATCGATGTGTACGCACTCGACATTCCTGGTGTCTGTACTATCTGTGCATTCGTCACATTCTGTGACGATGTTGACGGCACGGTCGGTGCACCTGGCATCGAGGTCGTCTGTGCAATGGTCGTATCGATGATCGGCGCTGCCTGCGCAGGCATCCTACCGAAGATAGACAGTGTCATCAGGAGGCCAAGCATCCATGCATGCGCAATGCTATCTATTTTCTTTTTCAAGCCTTTCATCAAATTCCACTCAAATCTCATAACGTTCCTTTCTCACAGTTCGATGATTGGGTGCTATTGATTCCCACATAAAGAAGGAGCATAAAAATCGGTGTCGTGAGCGGAATCGCGATATTGACCACCGACTGCACCGCATAAGCAAGCACTGCGAAGCCGCAGGCAATGGCACTGGCATTGTCTGACTTTTTCAGCATCTGCCGAAGACTCGTCGCCAGCACCCCAAGGTATGCAAGCGTACCCAGTATTCCGATGGTGGTCAGATACTCTATATATTCGTTATGTGCCGAATCAAATATGCCATAGCCTGCGTCTCTCATCGCATGTTTATAGCGATCCATGGTAATAATGTAGTAGGTATCCGGTCCATAGCCGATGATTTTCTGTAAGAGACTGGCATCCTTTGTAAAGAATTCCCAGGCCAGGCGCCAGTTGAAGCCTCGACCGGTTCCCCAGCCATCGCCAAAGATCAGCACATTACGATACGCATTCCAGATTTCCGGATGCTTCCCTGTATTGGCGTCTACAAAAACTGCCACTACTGTCAAACTACCCGCAAGGAAAAGCCCCAGCCAGATGCGGCGCGCAATTCGAGTAGTCTTTTCCTCCACTGCCTGCATGACTTCCTTACGAAAACGAAGCGACAAAACAATTGCAAACATCCAAAGTACGATCGTAAGAAAAAGGAAGGCGTTTGTTTTGCCAAGTGTCACAAAAACACTGCCTCCATCACAATCGGCCATCGTTTCCCGTCCAATGGTCAGCTGTGCTGTAATGATCACACTTGTCATAAAGATACTCAGCGCAATAAAGAATCGAGCTATGTTCTTCCGTGCATTCCACCCCACAAAAGGAAGGAATGCAAAAACCGCAGCTGCCGCAAGAAGCCCGTTATCACTGATGCCCATCACGATGGCGAGTGAGGAAATCACCAGTGTAGTACACGTCAATAGCAGCTCATGTTTCGTGTCCGAAAGTACAAAGAGTACCACAGATGCACCCAAGTGCAGCGCCACCATATTTGTATAGGTATTAATATTGCCCACGCTGGAAACGAAGGTATAAATATACTCCGGACTGGTGTTCTTGTGAAATCCAAATAAATCTAAAAGGAAGAAGTCCGTCATTCCCCAGATTTCCGGGAGACACGCGGCGATGAGATAGGCATATAGGTGCCACTTTCGGAAGTGATAGAAACGGGTGACGAACCAATACGCGATGAAAAACATGAGCCAGAGGACGAGGCCGTTGAAGCGGCCGCGGCTGCCCCAGAGGGCTTCGTACTGGTAGTCCGCGAAGAGCACGGACAGGGCCATGATGAAGATCAGTGCGATGAAGCAGATGTCGGTCTTCGTGAGCTTCGTCTTCAGGATGTTCCACTTCAAATTTTCTCTCAGCTTCGCTGTGAGAGCTCCACCGTTCTCTCGTTTATCTGCAATCAGATAGAGGATACCCAGTACGAGGAAGAGGATGCCGTAGATGAGGGTCGGAATCCAGTAGAGCTGGAAGCGGAACTGTAAGATATCGAAGTACTTGTCGTGGGTCGCGAGTGGGAAGATGCAAAGATAGAAAAGCACGTAGATCGTCATCAGGGTGTTGGCGATGCGACCAAAGCGTTGATTAATACGGTCGCTTTCTGGGCCGACTGCATTTTGCAGTCCGATTGAGTTCTTTTCTCCTGCTGCCGTCTTTACTTCCTGTACGGCTTTTGCTGTGTTTCCGGTTTTCTTTTGCTTACTCATGGAGAAGCTCCTTTATTTCTTAATATGACATAATCCGGCTGTTCGCTTCTGCGTACAGCCGGATTTCAGATTATGCGCCAGGGCCTTCGAGTAGGTCACCGCCTGGACCGCCAGGGATGACTTCGCTGGTATGGCTGCTGCCCGGTCCTTCGCTGCTGCTGTTGTTTGAGCTGGAGCCTGGGCCGGCGGTGCTGCTGTTATGATTCGAGCTGGAGCCACCCGGGCCGTCGTAGCTGTTCTCCGGGGTCTTGCCCGGCTCTTCGATGGTTTCCTTCTGACTTTCCTTGGTCTCCGAGCTGTTGTCCTTCTTCGACTCCTTCGTCTCGTCCTTCGAGTTTTCCTTCTGGCTTTCCTTGGTTTCCTTCGTCGGACCTTCGATGATCTCGCCCTCGTCGGTCTCAGATTCCTTGGTTTCGCCTTCCTTCGTTTCCTTCGTCTCGTCGGACTTCGTCGTTTCCGTGTCGGCCTTGATCTTATTGCCGTCGGCATCCGTCTCGTATATGTACTTGCCGTTCTTGTCGACGCCCTTGATGAGGTAGCCGTTCTTGTCGGTCTTCGGGACCTTGATGACATTGCCGTCGGCGTCGGTTTCGGATTCCTTCGTTTCGTCGGTCTTCGGCTTCTTGATGGTGTCACCGTTCTCGTCGGTCTCGGCCTTCGTCTTCTCGATCTCGTCCTCGCCGGACTTCGTGAACTTCTTATCCGACTCCTCCGTCTCCTTATGGCTCGCATAGTAGCCGGAGTCGTCCGAGATCTTCTGGGAGTAGCGCTTCACCGCATCCGATACGGTGTAGTTCTCATCCTCGAAGAGGATGCTATGGAGCCAGACGACATTGGACTCGAGTGTCGCCGGGATGACGCATGCGCCCTTCTTGCCCATCATCTGATCCTTCAGGTCCTTCGGGAAGCCGACGGACTCGCGGATGTTGTAGCGGGAGATGCCCTTCGCGAGCTCGATGATGTCGGCGGTGTCGATGTTAAAGGCCACCTGCGGGAGCACGGTGTCGATGATCTTCGTGAGGGTCGCGAGGTCGGTCTTCTTCGCGAGGTCGAGGCACTGCGAGATGACTTCACGCTGGCGCTTCGTACGTTCGAAGTCGCTGTCCATGTAGCGGAGACGGGCGTAGGCCACGGCCTGGACGCCGTTCAGGTGCTGCGGGCCGGCCTTCTTGATGTACATGGCAGCCGGGTTCTGTGCGCTGATGCCGGACTTCAGGCAGGTTTCGTGAATGTAGGCATTCATATAGTAGAAAGCCGCCTTCGAGACGTCGATGTCCACGCCGCCGAGGAGGTCGATGACGTCCGCCACGGCCTTCCAGTTGAAAGTGACGTAATTCTCGATGTCGAGGTCGAGGTTTTTATTCAGCATCGCGACGGCCTGCTCCGGTCCGCCCTCGGCGTAGGCGGCGTTACTCTTCGAGTAGCGGTCACCCTTTCCGAGGTTCAGGTAGGTATCACGGTAGACGGAGGTCAGGGTGATATCGCCAGTGCCCATGTTGACGTTTGCGATGATCTGTACGTCGGCGTTCGCGCCCTTGCCGACGTCGCCGTTACGGGAGTCGACGCCGAAGACGGCGACGGTCCAGTAGCCGGACATCTTCTGCTTCTGGGAGATGTCGATGTTGTCGTTTCGTACCTTGCTGACATCGAAGGCGACGTCGGCGGTCATGTGCATGTAGCGGTAGACGAAGCCGAAGCCGAAGATGCAGACGAGGGTCAGGAGCTCGACGATCACCATGGTGATGATGCGGGTGCGGCGGGCCTTCTTCTTTTTGTCGCGCATGCGGCGTTCGTAGTCGGCGTCGAACTGTCCCTCGCCGATGCTGTTCAGCTGGCGGACGCCCGGCTGGGCCTCCTGCGGCTTCACTGGCGTCGTGCGACGCGGACGGGCGTCGGATCTGGATGCCGGCCGTGCACCGGTGGTGCCGGTCGTCGGACGGGTGCCCGGGGTGTCGGACGGGCGGGTGCCGGTGGATCCGGTCGTCGAGTACGCGTCCGACGTGGTGCCTGCCGAGTGCAGGGTGCGGGTTGTGCCGTCCGCAGCTCTGGCTACTCTTCTCTCCGCTTCCATCTCTGAAAGATATGGGTTGCTGCGACGAGGTGTCGCCGCGTCACCGCTCTGCGGGTTCATGGCCTTATCCATGAGCCGACCGGCCATCTGCTTATCATTTACGATTCGATCTTCGAGCGCGCGCTGTTCGGCTTCTGCCTCTGCCTGCGTGTGCGGGCGGCGCGTTTCCTTGCCACTGTCAAGTGCCATTCGTTTATCCTCATACTGCGGGTTGCAGCTACTTTTCAAAAAAACTTAGACGATTTTACCATACTTGCCCCGCTTCAGCAATTTTTACTTAATATGCATTTTTGTTTACGAATCCTTTAAAAATCGTGAGGAAAAGGATTTTTACGTCGAGGGACATGGTCCAGTTCTCGATGTACCAGATGTCGTACTTGACGCGCTCGTAGATCGAGGTGTCGCCGCGGAGGCCGTTGACCTGGGCCCAACCGGTCATGCCTGGGCGGACCTGATGCTTGATCATGTAGCGCGGGATCTCCTCCTTAAACATCTCGACGAACTGGGTACGCTCCGGGCGCGGGCCGATGAGGGACATCTGGCCGGCGAGGATGTTGAAGAACTGCGGGAACTCGTCGATCGAGGTTTTCCGAATGAAGCGGCCGACGCGGGTGACGCGCGGGTCGCCTGGGACGGTCCAGCCCTTCTTTTCGTCTGCTTCAGTCTGCTGCACCATGGAGCGGAACTTGTACATCATGAACGGCTTGTTATGAAGGCCGACGCGCTCCTGCTTGAAGATGATCGGGCCCGGGGAGGTGAGCTTGATGAGGGTCGCGACGACGAGCATGATCGGGCTGAAGAGGAGGATGCCGACGAGGGCGCCGCAGATGTCAACGGCGCGCTTCGCAGTGGCCTTGACCGGGTCGGTGAGCGGGACATTCCGGATGTTGATGACCGGGAGGCCGTCCATGTCTTCGGTGACCGGCTTCGAGTGGATGATGTTGTTATAGTCCGGAATGAACTTCGTGTGAACACCGGACTTCTCGCAGACGTGGACGATCCCGTCGAGCTTCGCGTAGGCTGCGAGCGGCAGGGTGATCGCGATTTCGTCGATGGTGTTCTGCGCGAGGATGTGCTCGAGCTCGGAGATGCGGCCGACGACGCGAACGCCCTTGTAGCCTTCGCCGACTTCGGCGATGTCGTCGACGATGCCGTAGATGTGGTAGCCCCAGTCCGGGTTGCGGCGGCAAGCGTCGATGAACTGGTCGGAGGCGTCTGAGAAGCCGACGAGCATGACGTGCTTCTGGTTGAAGCCCTTCCGGCGAAGGCGCGAGAGGATGTAGCGGATGCCGAATCGTTCGATCGTCGTCAGGGTGATGTCGATGATGGAGAACGCAACGAGCATACGGGTCGAGAAGTTGCCGAAGTATCCGGAGCGTCGGAACGCGAAGAGGATCGAGGTCAGCAGCATGAGTCCGACGGCGCAGGCCTGGCAGATGTGCCAGAGCTCGGCGCGCTTCGAGTGGGTGCGCTTCGGCTCGTACAGGTGGAACGCCCAGTAGAGAAGGAGATACGCCGGTACGATCGGAATGAGCGCAGCAAAATAGACCTGCGGCGGGAGTACGCCGTGGCCTGCCGGGAAGATCGGTGCGACGATCGTCAGGAGCCATGCGAGGGCGTAGGACGCGCAGATGATGAGAACGTCCAGAAGGACGTGAAGATTATTTAAAAAACGCTGGTTATCTTTAATCATACTGGGAGTATACTCTATTTTTCTGAAAAACCTAGAGCAAGGATGTTAGAAATTTCTTAGGATTTCCCGTCCTGGCATCTGGTTTTACGACTGGGTGCCGGCGTCGGGGCCGTCCCAGACGATGCCCTTCAAGAGGGCGTAGTGCATGGGTTCGCCGACCTGTTCCTGGGTGAGGTCCTTCAGGGCGAAGTTTGCCTTTCGGAAGGTGAGGGCTGGGCTGTAGTACGGGTCGCCGTCGCGGAGGATGTCCTTCCAGGTGGTGCCGAAAGTGAGGATTTCCGAGTGGAATCGGGCGAGCTTCTCCGGGGTGTCTTCCATGCCGCGGGACTTCGATTCGTAGTGGTAGAACTTCGCGTATGGGTTATACACGACGAGCTTTCCGAGGGCGCGGACCTTCATGCAGTAGTCGACGTCGTTGAAGGCGACGGCGAGCTTCTCGGTGAAGCCACCGACCTCGTCGAAGAGGCTGCGCTTCGTGAGGAGGCAGGCGGCGGTGACGCAGGAGTAGTCCTGGATGCACTTCGCACGGTGCATGTAGCTGAGATCCGAGTCGTGGGTGCGTACGAAGGCGGCACCGGCGATACCGCCCATGCCCATGATCACGCCGGCGTGCTGGATGTCTTCGTCCGGGTACAGGAGGCGTGCGCCGCAGATGCCGACGTCTTCGCGCTGTACGTAGCCGATCATCTCATCGATGGAATCCGGGTCGATCTCCTCGATGTCGTTGTTCAGAAAGAGGAGATACTGGCCGTGCGTGAACTGGACGCCGTAGTTGTTGATGGCGGAGTAGTTGAACGGGCCGTCCCACTTCACGACCTTCACAACCGGCTGCGGAAGAACCGATGCCGCGGCGCTGTGATAAGCCGATACCTGGGCCGGATGCGATGCTGCGGAGCTTGATTCCACAGTCGAAGTCTCCGAAGTGCGCATCACACCGCAGGTCGCCGGGTCGATGAAGTCTGCCGGAAGCTCTTCCGGGAAACGTTTCTTCAGCGCTTCATAGTAGTTCCAGGTTTCTGCCTGATCCGAGTTATTCTCGACGATGATGAACTCAAGATTTTTATAATTTCCGGCGCTGAGCGAGGTGATCGCCTTATCGAGGTCGGCGCTGTGGTCTTTATTCGGGATCACAACAGAAATCAGCGGCTGCTGATTTTCGTAGATCGGGTGGTAGAAGCCGTAGGTGATGCCCTGCTCGACCTTCTTTACCGGGAGGCCGATGCGCTTGCAGTGGTCATACACGGCGCGGGCGCCGGCTTCGAAGGCATAGAGCTTCGCTTCCGGGTGCTGCGCAGTGGACGCCTGGTGTGCGCGCCAGTGGTACAGCACCATCGGGATATGGATGATGTTGCTGCTCGTGAAGCGGCCCTGACGGAGCAGCGCCTGGTCGAGCGGGTCGAGTGCCGCGGCGATGGCCGGCTGTGGGTTCGTGACTGCGTTATCGGCGGAAGCATTGGCGCAGGAAGCGAGACGGGCACGCTCCATGGCCTGGGCCTTCTCGGTGGCGCGGAGGATGAGGTCGTAGTCCTGGGCACCGTCGTAGGCGCTACGCTCGTAGATCTGGTGGCCGTCGGCGTCGGTCTCGGCGATGGCGTCGAGGAGGCTACGGCGGGCGACGAAGAGGTGGCAGATGTAGTTCACGGAGCGGAGCAGGTCCGGGTTGAAGTCGGTCTTGAAGTGCGGCTCGAAGTAGTAGATGTCCTCGAAGTCGACCTTGTCCTCGTCGGAATAGAGGACCTGGACGTCCGGGTGGGCGTTGATCGCGCGGACGCACTCATAGAGGGCCTGCGGCTCGAGCTCGTCGTCATGGTCGGCGAGGACGATGAAGTCACCAGTCGCCATACGGATCGCGGCGTTGGTGTTCTCCGCGATACCGAGGTTCTCCGTGAGGGTCGCATAGCGGAAGCGGCTGTCTGCAGCAGCGTACTCGACGAGGACCTCCTGCGGTGTACGGCCCTGCGCCGGGTCGTGCTGGATCTTCGCGTACGGGGTCGCGTCCACGAGGCAGACCTCGAACTTCGGGTAGGTCTGCTCCCGGATCGAGTCGAGCATGCGGCGGAGGAACTTCTCCGGGGTCGCGTAAACCGGGATCACGATGGAGAAGGTCGGCTGCATCGCGAAATCAGCGGCACTCTCCCGCTGCTTCGCGAGCTCCTCGTCGGTGATGCGGACCTTCTTATACCACTCGTTATAGTCGTAGTCGTCCTGGATGTTCTGGATCTTGTGGACGGATTTCTTAAAGAGGGCGCGGAGGCCGTGCTTCTGGAAGTACTCCCAGGCCACCTCGACGGTTTCCCAATGGAACAGGGCGAGGAGCTTCTCGCGTTTCCGGTGGGCGACGGAGTTGAACTCCTCGAGGATATGGTCGGTGAACTTCACACGCTTCGTCTGGCCGTCGGCCTGCAGCACGAGGATGCGGGTCTCGCCCTGCGCGTACGGGGTGTGGACGTCGAAGCCGAGGTCTCGCTGGAGCGCCCCGTGGGCCTTCACATAATCGCCGAAAAAGGCATTGACGACCTCATCGCGGCGTACAGAGGACACAGTCGTGCCCGGGACAGGGTTGCCTGCCTGATCCACGACCGTGAGCTTCACTTCTTCTTCTGGATTTGAGCCGAAGGCCCAGCCCTGGAGCATGAGTTCGCCCTCACGCGCCAGCGCGATATCTACTTTAAATCGTAACATGATATTTCCTTTATATGAGCCGGCGACGCTGCGCGGGCTTCGTTTCATGCCGTCGGGCGGCAGGCAGATGGCTGTTCTTCACTGTCCCGGTAGCGGAGCCGAGGGCTGTATCAGCGGAGCGGGCGGTCCGTCCTCTCAGCATTGGCCTCCGTGCGGGAGGCGTCGGCCATGCCGCCGATCATCGCGTCCTCCGGGAAGTTCAGACGCTCCTCCTCGACGACGAGCGGGCGGCGCATGACGCGCTGGTTGATGCTCAGGATGTACTCGCCGAGTAGGCCGATGAAGAAGATCTGCACGGAGCCGAGGAAAAGCATGCCGATGAGCATCGGGGCCATACCGGCCGGGAAGCGATCCCACCAGATGAGCTTCATGACGAGGTAAATGATGGCGATCAGCATGCTGATGGCGCTGCAGGCGGCACCGAAGAACACCGCCATGCGGAGGCCGACCTTCGTGTAGCTCGTAAAGCCGAGCATCGCGGCGTCGTACAGGGTGTAGAGGTTGTTGTGCGTGATGCCGGCGCGGCGCTTCGGCTGGGTATACGGAATTTCCTTCCGGTGGAAGCCGAGCTCGGCGACGATGCCACGCAGGAACGGGGTCGGGTCGTTCAGCTGCCGCATGACGTCGATGAAAACGTGGTCGTAGAGGCCGAAGCCGGTGAACTGCGCGATCTGGTCGACGGAGGACATCTTCTTTATGAGCTTGTAGTAGAGGCCGCGGAGGGCGTACATGAGCGGATTTTCCTTCGAGTGGGTCTTCACGCCGATGGCGATCTTATAGCCCTCCTCCCAGGCTGCGACGAACTGCGGGATCATCTCGACCGGGTCCTGGAAGTCGGCCGCCATGAGGATCGTGGCGTCGCCGGTGGACTGCAGCATCGCGTAGTACGGGCTGTTGAACTGGCCGAAGTTCTTCGCATTGAAGATGGCCTTCACCTGCGGGTCCTGTGCGCAGAGGCCGCGGATCAGCGCGCGCGTCTCGTCGTGGGAATCGTTGTCGATGTAGAGGAGCTCGTAGCGGTACTGAGGGAGGTCGGAAGCGAACATGCTCCGAATGGCCTCGTAGAGCGGAACGACGTTCTCCTGCTCGTTATAGCATGGAATGACGATGCTGATGGTTTTCAAAATCTTATCTCCTAACGTGAAGGTGATTTGTGTGGGGCGCGGGCCGCCGCTGTCGCGACATACAGCACGACCATGACGGATGCATGGCGGCGGGCGGGCACGCGAGGGCCAGGGCGCGAGGGCACTATGCCTGGCCCAAGGCGGTAAAACGCGGGCACGCGGGCCCGAATCTTATCTATATTACACTCTATGGGTGAAGGTGGCAAGATTTGGGACGGGATTTATATTTCAGGCATCCTGACCGGGTTACTGTTCAAACGTTGATCTCAAGGCGTAGCCCAGCGGCGAGTTCAGACGAAAAATATACACTGAACGATCGATTTCAAAATCGTGTATATGATTTTGAAGGTTCTGGGGTGAGATCAGACGAAAAAATATACATTGAAAGGCTGATTCGGAAATCGTGTCTATAAAAATCGAAATCAGACTCTGATTTCATTCGTCAAACTCAAAAAATATATACACGATTTCAGGATGAAGCCATCCGTGTCTATTTCACATAGAGATTTTCGATTTCTACAGGAAAATTCATATACACGATTTTTAAATAGTGCGTTGCGTGTCTAGTCTGCTGTCCGCCGAGCCACGCCTTGACTTAACCACGTTTGAGCGCTTACTTTTAAAATTCACTTTTTCCGTTTTATTTACCTTTTTGATTTTACATTTCATATTTCATGGCGCTAAAAAAGGGCACAAAATAACCGCCCGGCCCGAGAAAGCTGGCGGTTATCTTCGTAATCAATAAATATCAGGGCACGCGTCGATCGACAACACTCTTTTTATAGCAACATCCTTCGTCACCCTCTGCACCTTAGATTTTTACAGCGATTTTGATGGCTTTTCGTTCTTTCATGTCGTCGATGGCCTGGGCGATCTGGTCGAGGCCGTCGTAGTACTCCGTGATGAAGATGGACGGGTGCACGCCGCTCTCCTGCACGATCTGCATCACGTGTTCGAGGTTCTGGCGTCCGCCCCGGCTGAGGGAGAACTTCAGGGTTTTTCCGGCCATGCCACGACCGATGGAAAACTTCGGGATCTGGATGCAGTCGATGTTGTCGTTCAGCGTCACGGTGTGTGCTTTCCTGAGCACGTCGCCAGGCACAGCGAACGTCGGCTTCGACGATGCGCTGCCGATCGAGCCGAGCAGAGCAACTGGAGTCTGCGCACCAGCGGTCAAGTCGAACGTGCTAGTCGGCTGTGTGCCTGCTGCCGATGCAGAGGCGGTCGTGCTGTCGACGTTTATGTCGTCTGCAGTCTGTGTTTCTGCTTCGACAGCTGCGGCGGTGCTGGTGAGGTAGATTTCGGCGCTGTTCATGGCTTCGAGGGTTTTCAGCTCGCCGCCCTGAGTGTCGAGGTCGGCACCGTAGTACATGACGTTCGAGACGACGCCGGTGCCGTACTTCACCATGTCGATGGCCTGCGGAAAGGCAAGGTCATCGCCGCCACAGATGAGGACCTTATCCGCGCCCTTCGTCTGTGTCTTCGTGAGGACGTAGTTCACGACGGGCGAGCCAGTGGAGTTCGCGAGCGGATGCATGCCCTGTGGAAGCGGACAATGCAGGTGGCGGTAGTTCAGCACTTCGACGTGACAGCCTGACTGCGCAGGGGCCTGGTCATGACCGTCGTCCGGCACTGTAGCTGCGCAGTCTGGCGACACGGCGTCCGCATGCTGCTCGCTTCCAGCTTCTGCTGTTACAGAAGTGTTGTCGACGTCACCGCTCGCCGGAACGCCAGGGACGCCGTGCGCCGACATCACTGGACCGCAGTCACACATCGACTCGGCGATGCGGACGTTCTCCGGGCGGGAACCGACGGCGTAGATCGTGCGGGCACCGGCGAGCTTCGCGCCGAGGATGGCGGCGAGGCCGATGGCCCCGATGCCCATCACGACGACGGTGTCGCCTGTCTTGACGCCGGCTTCTTCGACCGCGGTGAAGCCGGTCTGGAGGACGTCGACGCACATGAGGGCGTCCTCGAGCGTGAGCCCGTCCGGGATGTGTGCGAGGTTTCGGTCCGCGTACGGAAGGTAGAACAGCTCCTGGAAGGCACCGTCGATGGTGTTCCCGAGCATGTGGGCGCTGAAATTATGGCCCGCATGTGCATAGTTCTCCTCGACGTCCGGCTGACTCCAGTCCGGGGTGATCGCGGATACGGCGACGACATCGCCGACGTGAAAATCCGTCACCTCTGCGCCGACTTCCTCGACACGGGCGATGACTTCATGGCCGAGCGTCAGGTCCGGGCGCTTCGGGCTGCCCTGCCAGATGGTATGGACGTCCGAGGTGCATGGCGAGACAAGCAGCGGCTTCAGCAGCGCGCCATGCGCGGCGAGGAGCGTCGGCCGCTCCTTCTCGATGTAGGCGATATTTCCTTTTCCCTTCAGCACCAGTGCTTTCATCATCTTCGTTCCTTTTCATCTTAATATACATCACCATTCAGACAGAAAACAGGTCCAGGAAATACTTAGGAATGTCAAGCCAGGTGCTGCTCAGACTTCCCGAAGTTCTGGTAGCTGAACGAGAACCTGATGTCACAAACTGCCAGATTCTCATCCATATGACATTATGTATTTCTCAATTTCTATTCTGAGCGATGCTTGGACATGAAGTATCAAACTGTTTACCGGTACTCCTCAATCCGGTCCGTGCGGAGCACGAGGATGCGGACATTTTCATCGAAGCGTTCGCGGATGATGCCAGCGATTTCGTCGGTGTAGCCTGGGGCGACGATAAGGATCTCATCAACCGGGTGGGCGACGGCGTAGTCCGGGGCCACGATCGGGATGTGGGAGGCCGGCGAGAAGCGGCCCTGTTTGAACGGGGCGGAGTCGATGATGTACTCTACTCTTCCGCCGAGCTTCGTGGTGGCGGCGAGGGTGAAGCCCTGGTGGCTCGCACCCCAGATGGCCATGGTCCGACAACTCTCCGAGAGGTGGTCGATGTGTGCATTGACCGAGGCAGAGAGACGGTCGTAGCTGTCACGCAGGGCGGACACATCGATGAGGCGGCCGCTGTAGTGGAGCTCGCTGAGCTCGTCCGGGTCGGCCTTCCGCACGATGGCCTCGATCGTGTCACGGTTCACGAGGTCCATGCTGAGAAGCTCGAAGCCGCAGTCCTGCAGGAGCTTCTGAAGCGTGAACTCGGTGTAGTTCGCGATGTGGTCGCGGAGCAGCTCGTAGTAGCCGTTGTAACGAAGGATGTACTCGAAGCTCGGGACGGTGATGAGACCGAGGGCCTGCGGCTTCAGGTTGCGTCCGATGTTCCGGAGCATGTCGCACGGATCCGGCTGATGCTCGAGGAAGTTGAACTGCACGAAGGCGTCAAACGGGCCCTCCGGGTAGCGCACGTCGCCGGTCGCGAAGCCCTCGTAGACGCGGTACGCCGGCGCCGGGGTTAGCGAAGATACCGGGGGCTCGACGTCGGCTGAGGTGGCGGATGCCTCCCGGGTGACAGGCGCGGAGGTAGTATGCTCGAAAGCGTCCGGCGACAGTGATGAGGTGGCGGCAACAGCATTGGCCTCCTCGACGAGGGACGGCTTATGCTCGATGCCGACGAGGTGGAGCGGGGCGGCGTTCGGCTGACCGGACAGGGGATCACGCTCCTGGTCGCGGGCGAGCGCAGCGGCACCTTCCGGGTCCTCCGCGAGATTCTGCCACATGCGAAGGAACTCGCCGCGGCCACAGCCAACTTCCACGATGCGACGACCGTGGATGTGGTGCTCCTGCATGGCGGTGAGGAGGCGCGCGTACTCCTCGTGACGGAGGCGCGTCATGGTGCGGGTGCCACCGCCGGCGCGGATGACGTCACGGTAATAGTCGACCGGCTCGGTGTCAAACTGGACGAGGCCGCAGGACGGGCACTGGCAGAGGGTGAGGCTCAGCGGATGGTCCTCCGCGAGCTCCGACGCTGCCGGGATGTTCTGCGCACTCGCCGGCATGTCGTCGAGGGTCATCAGCGGCGACAGTGCGTGGCCGCAGGCGATACAAGTCATGTTCATAAATCAATCCTTTCCATCGTCTTCAGGAGCATGCCGATGCCGGCTTCGAAGGAGATTTCCTGGTGGAAGCCGAGGCGCTGGAGCTTGAGGATCTCCGGTGACATATTCGCGGCGCCCTCTGCGTTGTTCGCGCGGATGCCGAAGCGGAGCTCCGCGCCATCCCCCGCGATGGCGTTCATGGCGATGACGTACGTTTTCAGCATGCGGGAGTCGGAGCCGGCGATGTCATAGATGCCGGTTCGGGTGTCCTCGGAGCTGAGCAGGATACGGATCGCGCGGGCGAGGTCATGGACCTCGAGGTAGTTCCAGCGCTGCTCGCACGGGCCGAGGGTGATGGCTTCGTGGCGGAGGGCGGCGCGAAGCACGGTGTTCACGAGGCTCGTTTCATGGTCACCGCTGCCGTACACGCTGTAGATGCGCATATGGATAAACTGCATCGGCGCGTCGTCGTAGATTTCCGAGAGGAGGCTCTGCTCGGTCGCCCAGCGGCCGAAACTGAGCTTCGCCTTTCCGTAGGGGCTCACCGGCAGGGGCACGCGATGATTGCCGCGGCCATACTCGGCCTGGGAGCCGGCGAAGAGGAACTTCCGCGCACCGAGCAGCTTCGCGTAGAGGTAGGCCTTCTTCGCGTTCTGGATGTTCTCGATCTGGATGTTCGTGTCGCTGCGGCCCGCGGAGCCGACACCGTCCCACGCGAAGTGGATCCACGCGTCGATGAGGGGCGCTGGATCGTCGGCCAATGCAGGCAACGGCAGGTGGGTGGCGGACGGCGGTGCAGTGACGGCAGGCGCAGAGCTGCGAGCAGGAACCGCCACCGCGGCCTGCATAGCGTCTGCCGTGCCAGAATGCCCGGCAGACTCGAGGCCCAGCACCTCCGCGTAGTGCGTTTCGCCGAGCTCGGCTTCCGGAAGTTCACTCAGGTCGAGGTGGACACTCCGGTACGTCGGGTACGCGCTGATGCCATGCGCATCGAGTTCCTGCACGCGCCGGCTGCCCGGGCGCACCGCGCCGATGACCTCATGGCCCTCCTGAAGCAGAAGCTTCGCTGTATACAGTCCCAGAAAGCTGGTGACACCCGTGATAAGCACTCGCACGATGATTTCTCCTTCTTGCTGCTCTCCTGGTTCTTCGCAGAACCAGGGAAATTCTGATTTCAGCATTGCTGAATCCCACAACACCCTTCGTTTGTCAACCGAGGGGCGTTTTCCTCCCAAAATCTAATGTCAATCCAGTCGAACCCGCTCATTTGCCAACCCGCGGGACGATTGCCTCAACTAAGATGACGGAAAAGGCAGCAACGCACTCATTTGCCAACCCGCGGGACGATCATGATCCGGTCCATCTCCTCGTCCGGGAGGTATGGCGCGAGGTCCTCGAGTGGCGGGCTGATGATGCTGCCGTCCGGGAGGTGTTTCGCGGCAGACTTCGGGAGGAACTGCTGGGTCAGGGTCACCATGATCTCGCAGATGGCCGGGCCGTCGGTCGCGAGGGTCCGTGCGACCGCGTCGTGCAACTCTTCGTTGTGATGCGCGCGGATGAACGGGAAGCCGTACGCATGCGCGATCTTCTCCATGTCCGGGAAGCTCAGGTCCTGGACGCCGCCCATCCCCGAGTCGATGCCAATGCCTACAAGCGGCTCTCCGCGGAAGAGGTTGGTCTGCGTCTGGCGGATGCTGTGGTAGCCGCCGTTGTTGATGACGAAGATCTTGATCGGCAGCTGGTGGCTGATGATCGTCTGAAGCTCCTGCAGGTTCATCTGGATGGAGCCGTCGCCGGTGAGGACGAGGATGTCATGCTTCTCGTACGCCGAATAATGCTCGTCGCGTCCGGTCCAGTACGGGTCACGGAGCTCGGCGGCGAGCCGGTCATCGGCGGATTCATGGAAGGATGGATCCGCAGCCAGTGCCGAATAATCGTGGTCCTGCTGCGCGTCGCCTGCATTGGCATCCGCTGTTTCCCGTGGAAGCGAGGCGTCCGCGCCACCGCATGGGGTCGCCTCAACGGAGGCATGCACGGCCACCGCGGCACCGATCGCCGCCGGGAGTCCATAGCCCATCGAGGCGACGCCGTCCTGCGAGATGAAGCGGGTACCCGGCTTGATGCGGTAGGCCTGTCCGCCCGCCACGCATGGGGAGCCGTTGCCGACGACGGTCACCTGGCCCGGGGCCGCCTGGTCGGAAACCTCCTTGATGAGCGCGTAGACGTTGGCGAAGGACGCCGGTTCCTCCGGGGACAGGGTCGGGTCGCTCGGTGCGAGGTACGCCGGCAGGATCGTCGGGTAGTTGTCGCGGTAGAACGCGCAGGTCGCGAGCCAGCTGAGGCGGACGCCGGCCGAGGTGGTTTCTTTATGTACAGTGGCTGCATCGGAAGACGAAGCCTTCGCCGGGGTCTGGGTGATCGGCTGATCAGCTGCTTCAGCCGATGCCTGCGCTGCCTGGGCGTTTGCGCCAGACATAGCATCTGCCTCGGCTGGGGTCTGGGCGGTCGGCTGATCGGCTGCTTCGGTCGAGGTCTCCGCTGCCTGGGCGTCTGTGCCAGACATAGCAGCTGTCTCGGCCGGGGTCTGGGCAGCTGCGTTTTCTGCCAGTACATGCTGGCGGGCGAGCTCCGTGTGGCAAACGCGGAGGGCGTCATCACGGAGGAGGCCTTCGCCGCCCTGGAAGAGCGGGTGCACCGGGGTGTGGCCGAGGACGTGAAGCTCGCGGAGCAGGCACTGCAGGAGCTGACGGGCGTCGGCGTGCACGGCGAGGTCACAGTGCACGGACGGCTTCCGAAGCTCCTCCGCATCGATGTCGTTCACGATCACGTAGGCGTCGCGGGCCCAGCTCTTGAAATCGTATCCGACCTGACGGATGTTGAGGCGGGAGCCAATGCTGAGAATCAGGTCTGCATTCTGTACGGCGAGGTTGCCCGGGCGGTCACCGCGGCCACCCGGACGGCCGACGTAGAGCGGGTCGTCGCTCGGGATGATGTCTGGACCGTTCCAGCCGACCACGACCGGGATACCGAGGCGATGTGCGACTTCCAGGAAGAGCGACTCGGCGCCCGCGATGCGGATGCCGTTGCCCGTATAAAAAATCGGACGGCGACTCGCGCGGATCTTCTCGAGGATGGTCTGCACCTGTTGCGGATCCACCGGCGGCACGGTCGCCTCACGCTTCGTCGTGTCGGCATCCGCCGGGATACTGTGCGCCGCTGCATAAGCCTGAGCGGAGGTGACGGTTGCGTGGTCGACTGCATTGGCCTCATACGGAGAGCGCGCGAAGGCGTTCCGACAGAGCGGGTAGGCGTCGGAGCGCGGGGTGGCGTCCGTGGAGGTGGCCCAGCCGTCGCCACCAGCTGCGTAATCCGCCGGGTCGAAGCCGATCAGCTCGTCCGTCTCGATAAACTTTCCCTGGATGTCGACCGGGATGTCGAGCCAGCAAGGGCCAGGACGGCCGGTCTGGCTGAGATAGATGCACTTTTCGAGCGCGTAGCGGACGCGGTACGGGTCCGTCAGCATCTCCGAATACTTCGTCATACAGTCGATGGACTTCGTAATATCGAACTCCTGGTCGCCCATCGCGCGGAGGCGGGTGCCGTTCTGCTCTTCTGCCCAGCGCGCGGTGTTGTCATAGCGGACCTGACCGGAGATGATCAGCATCGGGATGGAGTCGAGCCAGGCACCGAGCACGCCGGTGATGGCATTGGTGCCGCCCGGGCCGGAGGTCACGCAGAGAAGCGCCGGTCGGTTGTAGATGCGGGCGTAGCTCTCGGCGGCCATCGCGCAGGCCTGCTCGTGGTGCTGGTAGAGCGTGTGCATGCCCTTCTGGTGGCCGAAGGCGTCGTTCAGGTGCATGGCTCCGCCACCGGTCACACTGAAGTTCTGGGTGATGCCGTTTGCGACGAGGGTTTCGGAAATGTAGTTCGCAAGCTTGATTTTCATTACTTACTCCTGCTTTTCGTGAGGAGTGCGACTCCTCGTGATGTAGTTTATTTCGAGGTCGTGCGTCGGCCGTGCAGCCACGCGCATAACCAAGATATTCGGTGAAAGATCGAGGCCGGGTGCCCACGTTCCGGACGACGGCATTGGCCTCTGGTAAGCAGCGGTCTCGACGACTGCGCGGGGCTTAGAAATGCGGTGTTCCGAACGACTGCACGGATCGCAGAAAAGCTGTGTGCCGGGCGACTGCACGGACCGCAGAAAAGCTGTGTGCCGGACGGCTGCACGGACCGCAGAAAAGTCACATTTCAGGTGTCCGCATAGAGCCGAAAAAGTGGCGTTCCGGGCAACGGCTCGGGGATCGAAAAAGCTGTCTTTCTAGATTTTCTATTGTACTAGTTCGCAGGAAGAGGCGCAAGGGGACCGGGAAGAAGACAGCGAAGGACAACGAAGGACAGCTTGCTGATCGTAGTAGTTCAGACACCCATTGGTTCATGAATGCCAATGGACACAATCCATTCTTTTACAATTCCGTGTATATATTCCTTATGCTCTTGAATCACATCTGGAGTGGGAATATACATAAAATGGATTTTTAAAACATCGTGTATATGAAATTTGAACTTGGGAGTGGAATTCAGAATTAAAACTATATATGGAAGAACTATTTCAGAAATCGTGTATATAAAAATCGAGGTTCGAGTTTGATTTTCCATGCCAATTGTCGATTTTATATACACGATTTCTGAATCGAAGCGGTTGTGTCTATTTTAACGGCAGATTTTTGGTTTTTGCATAGAAATTCGTATACACAATTTTAGAAATGCTCCTTACGTGTACAGTCTGCTTAAAACCACAGCTCATCATGATATACAGGGGGCTGAACGGTTACTGCTGATCGGAGATTCCAGGCAGCGCCTACGTCGAGTGCCGCTAATGCACGCGGGCAAGATAGTGCTCGAGGAGGCGGCGGTTTACGCCGTCACTTCGGCGGAGGTCGCGGGTGTCGTCGAGGAGGCGACGGCAAGCATTGTAGGCGGGTTCGCCGCAGATATCGACACCGAGGATGTGAATTTTCGGGTCCATGGTGAAGCGGTCGAGCTCGTGCCGGAATTCTGCTTCGGTCATGATGCCCTGGTCCCAGTTGGTGCGGAGCACTTTTCGCGAGAGGACGTCCTTATCGATGGAGATGTAGACCGGGAGGTGGAGCGCGTCGAGAAGGTGTGGAAGCTCGCGCGCGACGCGGCCATCCAGGATGTCATCCTCTGTGAAGCAGTAGAGGCGCGCGGGCGCGGATGAGCGCGGGGGCTGATCCTCGGCTACGAGGCTTTGCAGCTCACGTTCGATGATGTCGGCCTGGACACGTTCCGGGCCAATGATGAGGACGGCGCGGCAGTGGCTGTTTCGGAGGAGAACGTCGCGGATCCAAGAACCGCAGCTCATGAGGCCCGGAAAGACGGGTTTTCGGAGGTCGACGTGATGGTCATAGACGACGAGCGCGAAGTCTTCGGTGATTTTTTCGCACCAGAAGTGGGTGAGGTAGTGGAAGTTGCCGTTGTCAAGGAAATGGATGCCGCGCGCCGGGAAGTCCGCGATGCAACGGCGAATCTCATCCGCGGCGGCATCGTCGCAGAAGCCAGTGGTACCGGACAGCGTCGTGAAATCTAGGATGTAGGGCGTGGACGATGCAGCTCGCGCGGTTGCAGGACCGCTGGATGCTGCGAACGATACAGGGCGGTCGGACGGCGCGCCAGATGCGGCCCGCGCGGTTGCAGGGCCGCTGGATGCTGCGAGCGATACGGGGCGGTCGGACGGCGCGCCAGATGCAGCCCGCGCGGTTACTGGGCTGCTGGATGATGCTGCGAGCGATACGGGCGCAGGACCACTGAGGGGCGTGGACGATGCTCCACAGCTGTGGGATGTGCTGCTCTTCTGCTCTGAAATATAGAACGTTTCGTCTTCGTAGATGTGCGTGAAGTTCATGATGACGACGGGATCCTGCATGTGCCTGCCTCCTTTCCGCGTTTATGCGGACGGGTGCCTGTGTCGAGGGCGCCTGCATTGGCCACTGAAGCGGTGGCTTTTAAAACTGTATTTTACTCGGTCGGGGATGTGGGTGCAAGTGTGCTGCGGATCAAAAAAAAGAGCGTTGCGATGGGACGCAAAGCTCTTAAGATGCATAGGATCTTTTCAATAGCCAGAATGCAGGAAACGGCACGCTGCTTCAAAGATACCTCACAGGATATACTCGCTGATGACCTTCATGCCTTCAAAGATGCCTTACAGGATATACTCGCTGATGACCTTCATGCCTTCAAAGATGCCTTACAGGATATATTCGCTGACGACCTTCATGCCTTCAAAGATGCTTCACAGGATATGCTCGCTGACGACCTTCGTGCCTTCGAAGATGCCTTACAGGATATACTCGCTGACGACCTTGATGGCGAGGAGGACGAGTACGACGAGGATCGACGGGCGAACGATTTTCATGCCGTTTTTCATCATGAGGCCTGCGCCGATGTAGTTACCGATCATGTTGCAGATGGCGCATGGGATGCCGATCAGGAAGACGGTCTGGCCGTGCAGGATGAAGATCACGAGGGAGGTGATGTTCGTCGTCAGGTTGATGACCTTCGTCTGGCCGTTGGCGGTTTTGATGCCGAGCTTCGCGAAGACGGTGAAGGCGATGATGAGGAAGGTGCCGGTGCCTGGGCCGTAGAAGCCATCATAGAAGCCGATGATGAGCGCGGCGAGGATGGCAGTCACGTACACTTTCGGGGTGTCCGTCTGCGCTTCTTCGACATTGTCGTGGAAGATGTGGCGGTTTAGGACGATGAAGGCGGTCACAGGCAGGACGACGAGGAGGATCGTGACGAGGACCTGCTCCGGGATGAGGAGGCTGATCCGGGCACCGATCGAGGAGCCGATGACGGCGGCGACGATGGACGGAATGGCAAGCTTCCAGTTGACGAGGCCTTCGCGGATGAAACGAACGGTCGCGACGGTGGTGCCACAGCAGCTGGAAAGCTTGTTGGTGCCGATGGCGTAATGCGCCGGGAGGCCGGCGAGCAGATAGGCCGGAAGGGAAATCAGACCGCCACCTCCGCCGATGGCGTCGACGAGACCGGCGAGAAATACAAGTGGACAACAGATAAGATAGGTCAGAAATGTGATGTGCATAGTGGTGGTACCTCGGTGTGTGGTGGGCATGGCAGGCTCAGCGGGCACGGCAGGCGCAGCGGGCGGCAGGCGTAGCGGGCGCGACAGGCACGGCAGGCGTAACGGGCGCAGCAAGCGGAGCCATCCATGTTTCGGCCGTCTGCATTGGCCTAGCTGAGCAGGCCTGAATAATGAAGTTCATGTTATACTTTTCTCTTCGCAAGCGCAAGTCCTGAAATGGATATGATTTCTATAGCCGGTGTTGTGTGCTGTGAAGAAACTATGCTGAATATTTCCAAATATGCTTGCAGGATAGTGGAGAAGGCGTGTTCAAAAACAGACACAATATTTGATTTTTTCAGTACGTGTATACTAAATAGACACGTACATGCATTTCCAGAATATGTGTCTATCGATTTTCTTCCCTATCCGGCGATTTGAAGAGAAAACTATACACGGATAAGAATATTAAAAAATCGTGTATAGAAAAAGGCCCTACGAAGCATAGTTTCAAATGCTTTTCAGGTTTTTACTATACACGATTTCTAAATTCTATCTTTAGTGTATATTTTCGCCTGAAGTTCCCTGTGGATTTCAGAAAAACTGTATACACTTTTTTCCATTACGGCAATCCGTGTCTATGGCTGCGTCTTTCTGGCTTTGTTTCGACCTCTTTCCCGCTTCTTTCCGACGTCTTTCTATCTTTTTGAATCATCGTTTATCCGATGTCCATGCTGCTTTTTCCGAAATAGTACTCAAGCAGATGTTGTACGTAGACCTCGTCCAGCGGCATTTCCTGCGTTTCAAACGACATAATCAGGTTGATGCCAGGATAAATTCCATTATTCAAGTATGTTCGCATCTTCTTCATAAAATCCTGCTGATAATCCTCATCATCCATCATGCCGAAGTGTTCATAATAATAAATACTTCCATCCTTTGGATCCAGTATCGTAAAGTCTGGATAATTTGGTTTTCTTGCATTTTCCAGTTCCAGCCTGCATTCATAACGGAATGGCAATTTCGCATTTCTCAGCAGATTATAAATCGAGCGTTCTGATTTAGAACGGACGAATTCACCACTCACCGTCGGCACATTCAGATGTTCCGGATTTATCGGATTCTTCTCGTAATCCGCACAGACCCATGCTTTCAGATTCTCCGGCAGGTCATAAAGATATGGTCGTGTCAATTCCCGAAGTGCTTTCGAGTGCTCCAGTATGTATTCGGCACGCTTTATTTTTTTCAGACTCTTCAAACAGCGCTCATATGCTTCAATCTGTTGCTGAATATCCTTTAATTTCGCCCGATAAACCCGTTTCAATGCCAGTGCTTCTGCGAGTTTGCTTTCTTTTTTCGATAAATATATCGGCTTTTTCGAGCCCGGTGCGCGATAGAGCCAGCTCCAGCCCTGTGGATTCGCCCGGAAGTGAATCGTTCCCTCCGGCGCGGTTTCCAGCCAGCGTTCATACTGCGCACGGGTATGCTGCAGTCGCTCGATTTCATATTTCATTTTTTCAGATAAATCCATATCCCTCCCTGTATCGTCAAGTGGTTTTCCTAAAAAACATGACGCTTGTGTTTCATGACTGTACTTCTCTAATGGCAGGCAGCTTCCACCCATGCTTTCCCACCGGCCCTGCACTGACTGCGTTTGTCATTCCGAGCCCCAGCAGCGCCTGTATTTGTCATCTTCGGCATCTGCAGCGCCTGTGTTTGTCATCCCCGGCATCTGCAGCGTCTGTGTTTGCCATCTTCGACACCTGCAGCGCCCACACATGTCATTCCGATCCCCTGCTTCCGCCATTTCTCGGATTTCTGCATGGTCTGCCAATGTTTCCGGCTTCACTTCGTCCCGTCCCGGACGAACAGCGTCGCGACCCAGCTTGCGGCGGCTGCGCTGAAATAAGCGGTCGGGTAATCCACGCCGCCCTGGCTCTTTCGAGTGCCGAGGGCGATCCCGGCGGCCTCCCCTTTGGTGGTTGGGAGGTAGGCCTGATACGGCCGTCCGGTGAAGCTGAATTCGCTCAATTCGAGATAGCCGAGCCCGGCCAGCTTCCGGTCGATGGTCGCACCAGACAGCTTCTTTCGTTCTCGAATGCGCAGCTTCGGCTGACTCGTTAATTCGCCCCGGTTCTCGATCGCCACTGCATCCGATATCTGCGTTTCGCTCCGGTTCCCCATCGCCACAACATCCGATATCTGCGCTTCGCCCGGGTTCTTGGTCGCCACTTCGGCTGATATCTGTGTTTCACCCGGGTTCTTAGTCGCCACTGCATCCGATATCTGCGTTTCGCCCGGGTTCCCCGTCGCCACTGCGGCTGATGTTGATCCATTGCCCGAAGCGCCGACATCGATTGACGCGATGGGACTGTTCGTAGAAGAGGTTTCCTCCGCTTCCGCGACGAGCGCGTTCAGAAGCGCGGCGATTTCCGGCGAGCGCAGGCCATCTACGCAGCGGAAGGAGGCGGCCTCTGCCACGGTCAGGAAGAATGCCTGCTTTTTCTTCACCTGCTTCCGCGTCCGCTGCTGCAGGTACTTCTCCTCGAGGAAGGCCAGCAGGACATCATCCGGGATGAAACGATATTTCGGATTTTTCTGTGATTCTGACCTTTCCTGTGGAATCGGCTGTATAACACTCGTCGGTATGACAGGATTTGAAGACAGCGCATATGTATCTGGCGCCCGCTTTACGCGTGCAGCGTCCACCGAGTCATTCATGCCGGTACGCTCTTCGGCTGTACACTGAACCTCTTCCGACGCATTTGCATAGAACTCTGCGACGCGTGCCGGGTCCGCCGAGTCATTCATGCCGGTACGCTCTCCGGTCACACAGGCTCCGGTACCATCTTGCATATCCACCTGCATCTCTTCCGACACGTTTTCGTAGAAATCTGCGACATACGCAGGGTCGAGGGCTTTCCGAATTTCATCGGTGAAGGCTTCGTAGTGGAGTTCCAGCTTCCGCTGGCCGACGCCATAGACGCGTGCGAATTCCTCGCGGGTGAGTGGGAGCATACGACACATCTCCACCAGTGATTTGTCGGTGAAAATCTGGTACGCCTGCACACTCCGTTCCATCGCGAGCCGCTTCCGAAGCGCCTTCAGATTTCCGAGCAGGTGTGTCCGCATCTCAGGCGAAATCTCGAGACGTGCGTTTTCTAGCAGCCGAAGCTGCTGCGCTTCCGCTTCGCCATCGCTGGTCCGGGCATATCCGACACTGTCGGCTCCGTTATCGCCGATCCAGGCACACCCGACCCTGCCGGCCTCGCCATCGCTGCCACGCGCATATCCGCCCCTGCCGGCCTCGCCATCGCTGCCACGCGCATATCCGACACTGCCGGCTTCGCCATCACTGGTCCAGGCAGAGGCATTGCCCTCGCATGGCGTGGTAGCCGGGAGACGGTTGTCCGCTGGGTACTTCGACACGCCTGATGATGCCCCCGGCGCAGTCGATGCGTGCGCAGGCGTTTCGATTGACGATTCGGATGATGGACCGAGCACCGCGGCCATCGTAGCTGCTGTTTTCTGATATTCGACTTTTCGCATCGCCATAATCCTTCCTATGCGCTTCGTGTGCGCATCATAATCGAAGTGGTACGGTTTTTCGCCTGCCGTCCACAGACGGATCTTCCGCCCGACATCCATATCCGTCTCGAGCTGGTGCCGATGTTCACGCATCCGTTCCTTCAGGCCCATGGTGTCGCTGATGCCATAGCGGTCTTCTTCGAGAAAGTGTTCTGGATCACAGTTCACGCAGCAGCTGTCACGTGGGATGGAAAATGCCCGGAAGCGCTGCACGCGGATGCCGGGCTCGCACAGCTCCCATGGATCCGTGCGGAGATGTTCATATTTATAAGCCTGGTTTTTCATGTAAGCCTGGTCTGCGTAACGGATAAAGATATGCTGCTTCTTTGCACGCTTGAGCTGCATCGACACCTTCTGGACGCGGTTTTCCGGGTAGCGTCCGGACTGTCGGATCGTCCGCAGGCTTTCGTCGACCGGCAGCTCTGCGCTCGTCAGCACGCGATTCCGCGACGGCAGCGTGATGACCTCACAATCGACGGGATCTTCACCCGTGGATGCCAGCTTCTTTTCGTCCATCGATATACGATTGTGGTGGTTTTCAGCTGCCCGCACAGATGGATCCGCTGGTGCACTGATGGAAACCTGTCCTGGTGCAGAGCTGCCCGCGGCTCTCTGCGACGGCGAATCGAGAGGTGCACCGATGGCGGCATGTCCTGGCGCAGAGCTGCCTGCGGCTCTCTGCGACGGCGAATCGGGTGGTGCACCGATGGAAGCATTGTCCGGCTGCGAAGTGACGGAAGTTCTATCTGCGCCCCCGAAATAATCCCGGAGAAAGGATCGCAGGCACTGGTGCGTCATCGCGTAGCGACGCATCGCCTCCAACTGTCGTTTCACCTGCGCGACGGCTTCCGGATACGCCTGGTAGCCGAGCGTCACCTTCTCGAGCTTCGTGCGCTGGAGCTCGAAGTCGCGCTCGTTCGCGAGGAGAATGCATTCGGCCGGAAGTCCGTCACGCCCCGCGTGGACGAGCTCCTGATAGTAGCGCTCGAGGCTTTCCGGCATCGTGTAGTGTAGCACGAAACGCACATCCGACCGGTCGAGCTCAAGAAAAGGATCCGGCGTCACGACGAGGATCCGGGCACCGGCATGAGACTCGGCATCGTGTGTGGACGGCCGCTGTATACGCCGGTCGGACGAAGGAGCGCTGGCGCAGAAAGCACGGGCATCTGTCATTCGTGCGTTCGGATGCCGACTGCCTGAGGTCTGTCGGTCCGACGACGCTGTGCCGGCGCAGAAAGCACGGACATTCGCCATGCGTTCCTCGCGGGTCAGACCTGCGTGGTAGGACAATGCCGGGAAACCGCTGCGATTGAGCAGCTGCGCGATGTGCTCCGTCAGCCGATGCTCGGTGCAGTAGATGATGCCTGCCTCATCTTCGTGGCGGCGCAGAAAATCGAGAAGAAATGGTGCCTTGCGCTGCGGGCGATGCACGGATAGAAAGAGATTCGGACATTCAAACGCGTGACGGACGAGAAGTGGATGCTGAAGTGAGAAAAAGTGCCCGATGTCCTGCTCCACCTGCCGCGTCGTCGGCAGTGTCAGCGCAAGGACCGGCGGACGGGAGGATGCTGCATGGCGTTCGAGATCCTTCAGCAGAAGTGGAATCGAGTGATAGAGCGGCTGGAAATGTGGTGCGTGGATCGAACAGATCTGTGCTTCGTCGATGACGATCAGAGATATCGTCGCTTTGAAGACGAGAAACGAGCGCATTTTCAGATCCTCCAGAAGGCCCGGTGAGACAAAGAGCACCTGGAAATGACGGCGTCGGATGCGTTCGAGCTGTGCAGCCATGGCATAATCCGACAGTCCGGAATGCAGCATCGCCGCAGGGATGCCATCCTTTTCGAGGATATCGATTTCTTTTTCCATACGCTCTTTATATGAAGAAATGATCAGCGTGATGCCTGGAAGCTGCTTCACAAGCTGCCTGTAGTAGTCCAGACGAAGCGAACCGACTGGTGGCATCGCCAGCACATCCCTGCCGCTTTCCAACGCAGAAAAAATACGCGCATAGGCGGAGGCCAGAGACATTGCCCATGTCATGTGCTGCGACTTTTTCGGAGGCGGCGGGGAAGATGGTACATCATCGACCGCCGGACATGCGGCTGCCGTATTTTTAGTTTCACCAGATGATTTCTGTGGGGAAGAGGTAGAGGCGGTTGATATGGCAGACATCACAGAAGCTTCAGATCGATGTACATCGGGCATTTCGAGTAGTTCCTTTCGCTCGGAATATCATAATCATGACGGAAACAACGAAATCAGAATTCTGAAATCAAACAACGATGAAATCGGTATCCTGAAATCAGACAACGACGAAATCAGTATTCTGAAATCAAAATTCAGAAGGCAGAAAGCAAAGAGCAGAAATCAGTGTAAAGTATATGCTGTGCCTATAGCTTGTATAGGATAACTGCATGTACTCTTAAAAAATTTCGTCGTTTTGTATATCTGTATCGTAATATAAGTCCTTACTTTTGACAAGGTCGACAAACGGACTATATTTGGTTTTAGCAAATCGTGCTATCATTCTACAGTGGAATATAAAGTTCAAAATGATGGTCCCCAGGTACATTTTTATTCTTTACATCGTTCATAATCAGACAAATATCAGATATATGTCAATTTCTACAGATTTAAAAATAAGCCCTTCATTCCACCAGTTGTTTCTGCTTCCTTGCACAGTCGTGAGAAGCCATCCATCCGAGAAGTCAGGTGCATTCCTATCTGGGCGTTATTGATAAAATAGATACAATTCTTCAAATTAATTCATTTGTGTATAGTTATACTCCGCTATAAGCGTAGCTATGGAAACGCACTATACACGTATTACCATATTTAAATATCATGTCTATGAATTGTGTCCTTCACAAGCTTCATCCGCGGGATTTATATACATAAGCTCAAGCAATAGTAAAATGTGTCTATTTTTAAACTTAACAGCCAAAGAAAACAGCGATAAATCCGCAATTTCGTATACATGATTTTAAAATAGAAACCTGCGTGTCTATTTTTACATCCTGGATACGCTTTTTACCCCAAAAACTATATACACGATTTTAAAAATCACTCTTTCATGTATATTTGTTTAAAAAAGTACATATCTGCCCGGTTTTCGCCGAGCGAGCAGATGCCGAAAGAAGAAAACATAATCAGAACGTACCCGCCACCTCACAGGCCAGCTGGCGATGCGAATTCGCCCTGTCTCCAGTGAAAATTAAAAACCGCGGCGCGGGACCAGATTTCGAGGTCCTGCGACGCGGTTTCTCTCATGTTTCAAATATATTCGTATGACATCGGCGAAAGCATCCGTATCCATAATCTTCAGGAACGGATACCCGAGCTCATGCTCCCTGAAAGCTGGGCTCGATTTCCGCCGACGCTCTTCACGGCTTTACGTACGAAATCCCGAGCTCATGCTCCCTGGAGCTGGGCTCGTTTCCGCCGGTGTCCTTCACGGCTTTACGTGCGAAATCCCGAGCTCATGCTCCCTGGAGCGGAGCTCGATTTTCGCCGGCGTTCGTCACGGCTTTACGCGCGGATTTCCTTCCGCATGAAGCTGATGTAAGCGAGAGCGAAGCCGATGACGACTTCCATGATCATGGCGACGAGGTGCGGCCAGATCTGGAGGAGGGACTGTCCGAGGCTCAGGTACGAAGCGAGGGCGCCGTTCTGGTACTCGACGAGGGACATGATGTCGAGGGAGCGGACGTTCGGGTTCATGAGGACGGAGGCGGCTTCACTGAAGAGGTAGTACGGCGAGATACGGTTGATGCCGGTCTGCAGGCGGTACGCGCTGATCACGTCCTGCGCAGAGGCATGGGTACCGGCGAACATCGCGTTTGCAAGGCCGCTCGCCACGAGCGAAAGGAACATGGTGAGGAAGAGCCAGAGCGCGATGGAGGAAAGCGCCGAGGTCGCGGCATGGCGTGAAAGTGTCGAGAAGAGGACAGAAATCGCGAGCCATACCGAGATGTACACGCCGCTCAGCAGCAGAAAGATCACGAGGCGCACCCACTCTTCGGCCACCGGCTTCGTGCCGCTCAGCAGCAGCCCGAGTCCGGACAGAACGCCACCGAGTGAAAAGACCGTCAGAAAGACGACCGTCGCACCCGCGAGGAACTTCGCGTTGATGATGGTATCGCGGTAGATCGGCTGCGCAGCGAGGCGGTTCAGCGTGCCCTGCGCCTGCTCGTTGTTGATGGCGTCGAAGCCGAGCATGATGCCGAAGATCGGACCGAGGAAGCCGAGGAAGCTCTGGAAGCTGTAGATCGAGCTGCCGGCGGTCGTAAACAGTTTCAGAAACTGGAATTCACTGACGGCCTGTCCCTGCGACTGTGCGGCCAATGCTGTCTGCCGGAGCGATCCGATGGCGCCATAGAGGCTCGCCACCGAGACGATCATGAGGAGCGCAAAGAGTGCCCAGAAGCGCCGGCTGCAGAGATGATCCGCGAGCTCCTTCCGGTAAAGCACCACCATGCCGCGGCGGTTGGTCCGTACATTCGCCGCATGACTTTCCGGTGTCTCGCCCGGCAGGAGATCGTCCTCCTCCATGAACCAGTCGATGATTTTCTTCAGCCGATTTCCAGCAGATGATTTCCCTGCTTCCGGCGCTGCTGCCTTTGAAGCCTCCACCACATGTTTTCCCAAATCAAAGGGCGCTGATTCCGCAGGCATCGCAGAAGCTTCTGATACAGATTCTGTCCTCATGTTCATCCCTATCGCAGTAGCCGTCCTCGAGGCCCTGCCAGGCATCGGTGCCGCTCCAACTCTACTGCACTGCGAAAAATCAGCGGCTGCGCTGGAGAAGCTTCTCTCTGAGCGATCGCTTTTCTGTCTTGTTTTCTGTGTGATTTGTGCGATTGTCATAGTTCTCGTCACCTCCTGCTTTTTCGAAATATTTGCGGTAGATTTCATCGAGGTCACCGCCACGCTCGTGGAGCTCACTCAGCAGATACCCGGCGTCCGTCAGCCTCCGAAAGAGCTCCGCGCGGATGTCGCGGCCGGACTCGACGTGGAGGGTTCCATCCTCCTTCACGCCGACGAGGCGCACGCCCGCGATGCCGCGCACCAGAGATTTCAGCTCCTCCGTTTCAGAAGCTGCGCGGTCTTCCGCTGCTCCGCCACTCTTGCCAGATGTCACTGTTTCGGTAGTGGAGGCCAATGTCTCTGCCGTGGCGTTCATCGCGCCATGCTCTGTGCCCGGCTCCACCGCTGCTCTGTGCTCCGTAGTCATCGGTCCATTCGCGGTCTTCTCTGCGCGGAAGTCAACCATGTAAAGGCCTTCGTTCTGCAGCTGCTGTCCGAGCTCGTCGATGCGTCCGCAGGCGATCATCCTTCCTTTTACGAAGATGCCGACGCGGTCAGAGATTTCCTGGATCTGGTAGAGCTCGTGGGAGGAGATCAGGATGGTGCGGCCATCCTTGACGCTCAGCTCACGGATCAGCGCGGTGAGCTCACGCATGCCGGACGGGTCGATGCCGAGGGTCGGCTCATCCATGATGATGATTTCCGGATCCTTCATGAGGACATCGGCGATGCCGAGACGCTGTCGCATACCACGTGAATAGGTGCCGGTTTTTCGATCAGCGGCGTAGGTCATGCCGACCCGCTCGAGGAGGTCGCTGGCCCGCTCTTCCGCTTCTTTTCGTGTGAGGCCGTTCATCATGCCGGAGAAAATCAGGTTTTCACGACCGCTCATATCCGGATAGAAGCCGACGTTATCCGGCAGGTAGCCGACGATTTTTTTGACCGCCAGCGCATCCCGCGTGCAGTCGAGACCGCTGATTTCAGCAGTGCCGGACGTCGGATCCGTAAGGCCGAGCAGCATCAGGGTCGTGGTGGTCTTGCCGGCACCATTCGGACCGAGCAGACCGAAGACCTCGCCCTTGTGAATCTCGAGGTTCAGGTGATCGACCGCGGTCACGTCGCCGTACTGCTTCACCAGCTCGCTGGTCCGGATGATGATCTCGTGCAGTCCTTCATTCCGCTCGGAGCGCCAATCGGCAGGGTCCCCGACCGCCTCTGCGCTGTCGACAGATGCCTGGTCTGTACGCTTCTTGCTGCATGCGCCACCCGCTGCATGCGGATGAAAAAATCGGGCGCTGCATTCAGGCTTCGTAGCCTCAGCGCTGCCGGCGACTTCCGCAGCGCGCTCGGCGTAGTGGTCGTCTGCATTGGCCGTGACCCGCGTGGCGACTGTTCTATTCTGAAGCTCGGTCATGATCAGTGCCTCCCGTACTTATGGAATACCTCGCCGAGGCCGCAGATGACGGCTGCGATGATGAGGATCCCGACGACGCCCCAGAGGGTCGAGGTCTTGACGGTGACACGGAAGGACTGGTCGAGCGAGGTGTCTTCATTCTGTGCGCTGACGGTCATCGCGTAGTCACCGGACATGGCGTCCTTCGACGGGGTGACGTACATGACGACGTCCTTCTTCTCGCCGGCCGCGAGGGTGTCGATCGTGCTCTCGGAGAACTCGACGGTCCAGCCGGTCGGTGCCGTGGTCGTGAGGTTCACGTTGTTGAGGTCGATGTTACCGCTGTTGGTGACGGTGATCGGAACCGACTGCTTCTTGTTGACATTCGCGTCGAAGCTGAGGGTGCCGTCTGTGGTCGTGAGGTCGATTTTATAGGTACCGGTGATGGTGACCTTCAGGGTCTGGCTCAGGCTCTGTGCCGAGCTCGTCGCGGTGATCGGGATCTCGTAATCGCCGGCAGCGACCTTATCCGGCGGCGTTACAGTGACGGTCACACTCTGAGAGCCGTGGGCATCGACGTCGACGCTGGACGCGGCATTGCTCGCACCACTCGGCTTGAAGCTGACGGTCCAGCCGGTCGGTGCATCGGCGGCGAGGCTGTAGGTCTGCGCACCCGATGAATTATTCTGGACGGTGGAGTTAAAGGTGAAGGTCGTGCCGCTCGCGCCCTGCTGCTCCGGGTAGGTGGTCGTCAGCTGGTTTGTGCCCGTGGTCTCGTCGGAGACATTGATCGTCAGCTGGAGATCACTGCTGGCCTCGCCCGCGCTCGCCGCATGCAGGAGCACGTTGTAGCTGCCCTTCTGCGCGTCGTCCGGGACGGTCACACTGTAGGTGACGAGGCCGTCGTTCGAATCCGCGTCCGCACCGGACTTGACGAATACGTTCGAAACCTCCTTGTTGTTGCCCTCGAAGTAGCCCTTCCAGCTGTCGTCGAGGCCGCTTGCGCTGAGGCTTGTGTTGAGGCCCGCACCGGTCTGGTTCGTGAAGTCGAGGCTGAAGTTCAGGGTGTCGCCCGGCTTCGCGGTGATGCCCGTGTAGTCTGTGGACATCTCGAGTCCGCCTGCGGCCAATGCCGGCGTCGCGAGGCAGGTGGCGCTGAGTAAGGTAAAAGCGCCCACGCAGGCTGATAAAGCGAGTGCATGAACGCCGGAGATAGGTTTCGAAGTAGTCATGATGTTTCCCCCAGTAAATTCAGATTTGTTGGAGGATATTTCTTCTCCAACTAAAAGCTGGTTTTAGTCGGAAAATGTGTTTCAATTGTGTTCAGAATAAGTTGATTTTGTGAATTCAGAGGGGCGATGTCCAGTACCCCGGAGGGCCGGTGCCGGAGGGCAGTCAACAGAAGCACAGTACTCCGAGACCGGCCCTCCTGGAATCTGACCGGGCGATTACAAATTCACTTTTTCTGCAGATGTAGTGAACGAAGTGGTGGGAGGCCGGCGGTTTCGTGGGTGGCGAGGATGAGGGGGCGGCGGGCTTTGGTTTCGAAGATGTAGTGGATGACCTGCTGGCGGGTCTGGTCGTCGAGGCCGGTGAAGGGTTCGTCCATGAGGAGGAGGTCGGAGGCGGGGAGGATGGCGCGGATGAGGGCGACGCGGCGGCGCATGCCGCCGGAGAGTTCGCGGACCGGCTTCGTGAGGGCGTCTTCCGGGAGGAGCTTCGCGAGTTCTGCTGCCGCTCGTGCGCGGGAAATCATCGGCGAAACGGCGGAGACATTGGCGATCGCATCGAGTGACTCCAGGAGGCGGTCCTCCTGGAAGACCATGCCGATTCGGAGATGTGCGCCGGCGGTCGCGGCCTCGCCCATCGTGATGTCGATCGTGCCGCTGTCGGGTTTCTCGAGCCCCGCAAGGATGCGTAGCAGGGTCGTCTTGCCGACGCCGGACGGACCGAGCAGCAGGAGGTCGCGGTTGTCGGCCTGGCTGTCGATGTGAAAGCTGAGGTCGTCGAGGACCCGCTGGCCGTCGTAGGATTTGGTGAGATGATTGCATGTAAGCAGCATGGTTTCTCCTTTGATTGTTGCCGCCCCTCCGAATTCTCTGGCTGAACAATTTACTGTTATAAGATTGATTTCAAACAGGACATCAGATTCATGTCATTTCTGGTGAAACAGTGCGCGGAATCCGGCGAGGAAGAGGTGCTCGAAGAGGTACGAGATCAGGATGATGGCGATCGTCCAGCTGAGGAGTTCGCCGGTTTCGAGGTAGATCTTCGCGTTGTAGAGGCCGTTGCCCATCGAGCCGAGGGGCTGGCCGATCACTTCGGCGGCGACGCCGCTCTTCCAGGCCATGCCGAGCGCGGTCTGGAAGGCGCTGTAGAGGTACGGGAAGAGCGCCGGGAGGTAGATGAAGCGGAGGCGGCGCGTGGTCGGCATGTGAAAGACCGTCGCCATCTCGAGGAGCTTCGGGTCCGTCGCCTTCAGGCCGTTCAGGGTGTTTAAGTACAGGAGCGGGAGGACGACGAGCGCACTGATGTAGAGGGAGAGCATGCGGTTGCCCGCCCAGATCAGCAGGATGATGACGAAGCTCGCCACCGGCACGGCCTTCAGTGCGAGGATGAAGGGCGCGAGGAGTTCCTCGAGAAAGGGATGGCGGTAGCTTCCCCACGCGAGGAGGATGCCGAGCGCGGAGCCGATCAGGAAGCCCGCGATGATGCGGACGAAGCTGAAGGCGAGGGACTGCCAGAACATCGTGGTATGGATCATTGCCCACAGCGAACAAAGGGTCTCGACCGGTCCGACCATCAGAATCGAGTTATGAATAAGAATCGCCAACGCCTGCCAGAGCAGAAGCCAGAAGACGATGATCAGAAGTTTTCGAAGATTTTTCATAGTATTCCCGGCGCCGGTGAAGGCGCGTACATTTTCAGTAGACGTCAAGAAGCCGGCCAGGGCATACACGCCCCGCCGACTCCTCTATTCTAGCATATATTTACAGCATCTGCGCAAACGGGCAGATCATGATACCGACGGCGTTTGGGACGCGATCGCACTTATAGCATCTGTGCGAGCGGGCAGATCTCGATGCCTTCCTTCGTGAGGGTCTCACGGATCTTCGCGACGAAGGCGAGGGCCTTCGCGCCGTCACCGTGTACGCAGATGGAGTCGGCCTTCAGCGGGATGTCCTTTCCGGTGATAGCGGTGACCTTCTGCGCCTTGATCATGCGGACGACGCGGGCGATGGCTTCGTCTTCGTCGGTGATCATCGCGCCTTCCTTCGAGCGGTTCACGAGGGTACCATCCTCCTCGTACGCGCGGTCGGCGAAGACCTCCGAAGCGGCACGGAGGCCGCAGTCCTCGGCGGCACGGATCATCTCACTGCCGGAGAGGGCCATGAGGATCAGCTTCGGATTGTACTCTGCGATGGCTTCGCAGATGCCGCGTGCGAGTTTGTAGTCCTTCGCAGCCATGTTGTAGAACGCGCCATGCGGCTTCACATGCTGCATCTCCAGACCGGCGGCCTTACAGAAGGCATCCAGTGCGCCGATCTGGTACAGCGTATAGGCCTTCGCTTCCGCCGGGCTGATCGTCATGTTGCGGCGACCGAAGCCCATGAGGTCTGGATAGCCCGGATGTGCGCCGACATGGATGCCGGCCTCCCGTGCCATCTCGATGGTCTTTTTCATCACGACCGGATCAGATGCATGAAATCCACATGCCACGTTGGCAGAGGTGATCAGCGGGATGATCTGATCATCCGAGCCCAGGGTATAGCGGCCGAAGCTCTCGCCGAGGTCGCTGTTTAAATCTACACGATACATCGTTTCTTCCTCCTGTTATCCATCATTCGCGCGAGGTGGTACCCCTCGCGTCATGCTGACCGAGGCTGCATGCTGCCCCGGTCCTGCCCTGTACAGATGTCCTGCACCTCGAAGTCTGCATCACGTAAGATGCATGATGTCCTCGATGAAGCCGGTATCCGCCTTGCCTTCGGCGAAAACCGGATGCTTGATGATCTGGTACTGGAAGTCGAGGTTCGTCTCGACACCGACCACGAGCATCTCGTTGAGGGCGGAGCGCATCTTCATGAGGGCGGCTTCTCTCGTCGGGGCATGGACGATGACCTTCGCGATCATCGAATCATACTCGGACGGGATCCGGTACCCGGTATAGAGTCCGGTATCGACGCGGACGCCGTTGCCGGCCGGGAGATGCAGGTGCTTTACCACACCCGGGCTCGGCATGAAGTTCTTCGCCGGGATTTCCGCGTTGATTCTGCACTCGATGGCATGTCCACGCGGCTTCACATCCTCCTCCGTGAAGCTCAGCGGTTCGCCCGCCGCGACACGGATCTGTTCGATGATGAGATCGGTGCCGGTCACCATCTCCGTCACGCCATGCTCCACCTGGATTCGCGTGTTCATCTCCATGAAGTAGAAGTGCCCCTGCGGGTCCACGATGAACTCGATGGTGCCTGCATTGGTATACTGTACAGTCTTCGCTGCGAGGATCGCACAGCGGTTCATCTCGGCACGGGTTTCGTCGTTGATGGCCGGGGATGGCGACTCCTCGATCAGCTTCTGGTGATTTCGCTGGACGGAGCAGTCACGATCGCCGAGGGCGACGACATGACCGAAGGAATCCGCCATGATCTGGATCTCGACGTGGCGAGGCTTCTCGATATAGCGCTCGATGTACATGGTGTCATCACCGAAGGCGTTTGCAGACTCGCGCTGTGCGAGGCCGAACTCAAACTCGAATTCATCCTCGGATGTCGCGACACGCATACCCTTTCCGCCGCCACCGGAGGAGGCCTTGATGATCACCGGGTACCCGATCTCGCGGGCGAGCTTCTTTCCGGTCTCTGCATCGTACACCGGCTCGCGTGTGCCCGGAACGACCGGCACGCCGGCATCCATCATCGTCTTCCGGGCATGGGACTTGTTGCCCATGCGGTCGATGACGTCGGCGTCCGGACCGATAAAGGCGATGCCGTTTTCCTTACAGCGGCGTACGAACTCACTGTTCTCCGACAGGAAGCCATAGCCCGGATGGATCGCATCGGCGCCGGTGTTGATGGCTGCCGTGATGAGCTGGTCCATATTCAGGTAGTTGTTCTTCGCCGGACCTTCTCCGATACAGATCCGCTGGTCCGCGAGCTGCGTGTGCAGGCTGTTCTGGTCCTCCTTCGAGTAGACCGCGACACTCTGGATGCCCATGTTCCGGCAGGCCCGGATGATGCGGACCGCGATCTCGCCTCGATTGGCAATTAGTATTTTTTCAAACATCGGCCGCGCCTCCTGTTCTTATAGTTTCTTTACGCGGAACAGAGGCTGACCATACTCGACCTTCTGCTCATTGCTGACGAGCACGGCCTCGATCTCGCAGTCATAATCCGCCTCGATTTCATTCATAAGCTTCATCGCCTCGAGGATACATACCGTCTGTCCGGCCTTCACATGATCGCCGACCTTGACATAGGCCGGTACATCCGGTGCCGCCGCGGAGTAGAAGGTGCCGACGATCGGTGCGAGGATCAGCTCGAACTCATCGGCGGCCTCTGCCTTCTCTTCTGCAGCGGTCGGCTGTGCCGGTGCCGCGGCCATCGGTGCCGCCGGAACGCCTGCGGCGATTACCGGCGGATGGGTCAGCTTACTCATCGTGATCTTCGTCTCCCCATCCTTGATGGAAAACTCCGTCAGAGAGGAATTCTCAATGATCTTTACCAGTCCTTCAATCTTCTCTAAATCCATATGTGTATCTCCTTATCATCAATCTATATCCACTTCTGTCCGTCGCGGCATGCACACCGACCGGCTTTACGCGCAGGCCCTGGCGTGCCCCGCGGCACAGAAGTTCATATCGTTTCCTCAGGTCTCCATCAGGCTTCATCCGGGAACAGCCGGCGGATGCGCTTCGCTACCTGCCGCACCGCCAGTACTTCCTTACATGGCTTATGGATCTGTGCGTGCATCGCGATGTAGCTGTTTTCCTCTTCCTGATACAGTCGCTGTGCTTCCTCGACGGACACCGCCTCGAAGCGGATCTTCTGATCGGTCTTCCGCTGTACCAGCTTCGGAATGTCGACACTGATGACCGTCGCGATCTTCGCATAGCCACCGGTGGTCTGTCGATCTGCCAGCAGGATGATCGGCTTGCCGTGCGACGGCACCTGGATGGAGCCGAGCGCGATACCCTCGGAAATGATATCCGAGGTGGTCTTCGGCGCGATGAACGGGCCCTCGAGTCGACAGCCCATACGGTCGAAATCACTGGTGACGGTATACTCCTCGTTCAGGAAATTGTGAATGCCCTGCTTACTGAACATGTCATCCTGCGGGCCCATGACCACGCGGAGCGTCACGCTCTCTTCGTCATACTCATGAAGATCGAGCTTTCTCGAAAGGAAGAACGGGAGGTAATTCCGCTTGATACGGAAGCTGATATAGTCGCCCTCCATCAGCTTTCTTCCCTTGAAGCCACCGATCTTACTCTTTAAGCTCGTGCAGCGGCTGCCCATCACGACCGGAATCTTGAGATAGCCGGAAAAGGCGATGTAGCCACGGCTCCCGGTGCGCGCACTTCCGAACTTCAGGATATCGCCCTTTTTCATATACAGCGCGGTATACATCGGTGCCGGCTCCCCGTTCACCTCCGGATGGAAATCACCGCCGGTGATGGCGATGATGCAGGCAGAGGTAAACTCCAGCGTCGGTCCGATCAGGGTGAACTCCAGCACCGCCTCGTTCTCCGGGTTATCCAGCAGGAGGTTTGCGATCTTAAAGGAGCGAACGTCCATGACGCCGGAAACGCCGAAGCCCTGGCTCTGGTATCCGGTGCGCCCCATATCCTGCACGGTCGTGAGCAGTCCCGCTTTTAATATACGAATTCCCATACTACACCTCACCTTCGCGAATCGTGCACTCGTATTCACCGCGTGCCACCTGCTCCTTGATTCGCAAGTACTCATCTTCATCCACCGGCACGAAGCGGATATAGTCGCCCGCCTCGACCAGGATCGGCGTCTCGCGCTCCGGATCGTAGGTCTTCACCGGTGTCATGCCCATCAGCTGCCAGCCTCCCGGCGAGTCCATCGGATAGATACCGGTCTGGGAGCCGCCAATGCCTACACTGCCGGCGTCGATTTTAATTCTCGGCGTCGCGAGTCTCGGTGTGTGCAGACGCTCATCGAGACCACCGAGGTAGCAGAAGCCCGGCAGGAAGCCGAGCATGTAGATCAGGTAATCCTTCGAGCTGTGGAGGGCGATGACCTCCTCCTCGCTCATGCCGGCATGCTCCGCGATGAACGCGAGGTCCGGTCCGTACTTGCCACCGTAGCAGACCGGAATCTCGTATACCTTCTTTTTCTCGCTGCCTGCGCTGGTTTCCACCTTCAGGAGCCTCTTCATCCGCCGTGTGATCTCTGCATAGGAGGTGACACGCGGATCATAGTTGATGAGCAGAGAGCAGAAGGCCGGGATGACATCCAGCACACCTTCAATGTGCTGCTCCTTCATCAGCTCTACCATCGATTTGATCTTTCGATTGATCTCCGGGTTGATCTCGTGGCCGAACTCGATCAGCAGCGAGCTGTCCCCGGCGGTTAAGATACGAATATCTTCCATACTGTAAATCTCCTTTCTCCAGGTAAAACGCGCCGCGTACACCTGAAGACGATATGTCATGCATAGGGGGTCTGCCACATCCATGTGTCAAAATGTATTGTGTAGACCTGCCTTTATATGTGCAGAAAATTGGTACAGTGAAACGCTGTACCAATTCCCTGTGCCACTGCATCGGTTCCGGTTCAGAACACCATCGCCGATGCAGGTCTTTTAGAATAATCCGCCGATCTTTGTAACGAAGGTCGGGATGCCCATGTAGGCTGATAAGATCACGACGAGGACGCCGAGTACCAGCAGAACGGTCGGGTGATGATAATCCGCACCCATGATCGACTTCTTCTGGGAAGCGATGAGGCAGATGCCGAGGGTGATCGGAAGGATGAGGCCGTTGAATGCACCTGCGAGTACGAGGAGGGTCGCCGGATTTCCGAGAACGATCATCACGGCTGTCGAAATGACGATGAATCCGATAATGACCGCATTCTCGTTCTTTGCGATCGCCGGATGGAAGGTCTTTAAGAAGGATACAGAGGTGTACGCTGCACCGATGATGGAGGTTACGGCTGCACACAGAAGTACGAGACCTGCGAAGCGGTATCCGATCTCACCTGCGCCCTGTTTGAAGGCGTCTGCTGCCGGGTTCGACGCATCGAGCTCTACGCCTGCCTTGCTTACGACACCGAGCACGGCGAGGAAGAGGAAGATACGTACGATGGTGGCGATGCTGATACCCATGACCGAGCTTCTGTTGATTTCGGCTGCATTGTCCTTACCAGTGATGCCGGCATCGATCAGACGGTGCGCACCGGAGAAGGTGATGTAGCCGCCGACGGTTCCACCCATGAGGGTCAGGATTGCCGGGAAGAGTGGCTGGATACCGGTGGACGGCGCGACGGTGTTCTTCAGTGCATCGCCTACCGGTGGCTTGACCACGATGATCACGATGAAGATGACCACGATCATGATGGCGCCGAGGACCTTCGTCAGAGTGTCCATCGCGGATTTCGCGTTCTTGAAAAGGAAAACGACGATGGCGATGGCTGCCGCGATGACATATCCGATGGTGGTCGGAATACCGAGCAGGGTGTTCAGGCCCAGCGAACCGCCGCCGACATTGCCGATGTTAAAGACGAGGCCGCCGAGCACGACCATGAAGGAAACGAAGTAACCGAGTCCAGGGAGAACCTTATTCGCGACATCCTGTCCGCGAAGACCGGTCGTACAGAGTACGCGCCAGATGTTGAGCTGTGCGACAGCTGAGAGAATGATCGATACCAGGATGACGAAGCCGAAGCTTGCCTTATACTGGCCGGTAAATGTGGCGGTCTGTGTCAGGAAGCCAGGTCCGATCGCGGATGTGGCCATCAGAAATGCTGCTCCTAAGAGCGCGCCGCTGCTTTTTTTCTTCTCACTCATGATGAAGTCCTCCTGTTCTGGAAAAGTTCGCAGTTTCTGTGTCTTTAACTGCTGTAGAATACAGAAAACATAAGCCCCCTTCTTTTTCTGCACGTGTCCTTTTTGTTTCAAATCCCCTGTTTTACGAATTCCGAAACATGTTCAGAGCGGTCTTTATAACTTAAAGCAATCATTTGCTCTGATGAAATAAGTATGCGTCATGATGGGCAGAATAGCAAGTAGAAATCAGGCGTCAGTCTTTCGGATTTGGCATATCAGACATTCTGAGCATGTCCTTTAAGTTATCATAAAGAAATAGGGCCCCCGTTTTCGGGGGCCCTACTTTGAGCTTTCATCACTTCTGGATGTAATAGAAGTCGTCGTCTGGCATGGTGCCGCCGACGGACTTCGGGTTTGCGTCGAAGAGTACCTGGAGGTAGCCTGCGAGGTCGGTCTTCATCTCGTCACCGGCGATGGCGACGATGTTGCAGTTCGGGAGTGCCTTCTTCGCTACTGGTGCCTTCGCGATGATGCCATACTTCGCGACGAGCTCTGCGGTGGCGTCGACGTCGGTGGCTGCCTTCTCTGTGGATGCCTGGTGGTCTGCGATGAACTGGTCGACTTCTGCCGCACGGTTCTCGAGTACTTCGTTACGAACGACGGTGACGCCGGTGAGGAGCTTCGAATCCGGGGATACGCTCTTCCACTCGTCGGTGAGGGAGAAGGCGACCTTCAGCTGGTCGTTCTGCGCGGTGGCTACAGTTACAAACGGCTGTGGGAGGATCGCGATCTGGGCTGGATCCTGCTTCAGGAGCGCGGCGATCTCGGTGGCCTCGGACTTGAACTGCACATCACAGTCGGTGACGCCGTTCTTCTCGAGGAGGTAGTTCAGTACGTACTCCGGGGATGCGCCCTGGCCGGTGGAAAGTACGGTCTTGCCGGCGAGGTCCTTCACGGATTTGATGTTCTCGTCGCCGGTCACGCAGTAGAGCACGCCGAGGGTGTTGATGTCGATGGCGCTGACGCCGTGCTTCGTCTTGTTATATGCGACCGCGGCTACGTTCGCCGGGAGCAGGGCGATGTCGAGCTTACCGGAAACGAGCTCACTCATGATGACATCCGGCTGGCTCTGCATCTCGAAGCTGTAGCCGTTCTTCGCACCGCTCTCGACCTCACTCATGAGATTGACGAGGCCCATGGTGGTCGGTCCCTTCAGGGAGCCGACACGCAGTACATCGTCCGAAGCCTCGCCGATGGTCAGCACTTCTGCCGCACTGGTCTCTTCGGTCTTTTCTGCTGCGGCTGTCGTCTCCGCAGCGGCCTCCGTCGCCTGCGCTGTTTCTGCAGCCGTCGTCTCCTCGGCAGCAGCACTCGTCTTCTGGTCGTCTGCATTGGCCTCCGTCACGGCCGCGGTCGTCGCCTGCGGGGTGCTGGATGCGCCACAGCCGGCGAGCATGGAAGCTACCAGTACAGCGGCGAGCGCCCTATTCCAATATTTCATTTTCTTCATAATCGTCCTCCTGATCAGCATAATGAAATCGTTATATTTATTTCAATCATCATATACTCATCGAGGCTGATTATCAAATTCTAAAAAAGATACAATGGCAGGCGTTCTGTTCACCAAGGAATCCGCCCAGGTAATCGTATAGTAACCGTTCAGCCACCCTTGGCTGACTTAGGGAGTTTGAGGCTGCTCCTCATTCGCCCACCCCATGAAATCCGTGGCTTCCTGCATCCATTGGGCCCGCCCCAGCTCATGAGGAGGCCTCAAACTCCTGGTATCCGGAGATAAAAAGACGATCGTAGGCATGTTGGAACCGTAAATAGATGATCGTGCCTACAAATACGATCGATTTTCCAGGCACGATGCCTTCAGTTTACCCCGGATAATGGACATTTCCGTAGGCATGCTGCCATTTTAAAGCGCTTACCATGCCTGTAGTTGAAATTTCAGAGCTCCCTCGCCATAGTCATGATAATGGGTTTTTTAAATGGGATGTTCCACACGGAATTTCAATCGTTGCAATAATCTTCCGCGCTGGGTAAACTATAAGAGATACTCTACTACCTGAAAGGAGGGATTCTATGATAGAGCAGCGAATTGCCGAAGCAACAGAATGTGATTTCAAAGTTGCGCTAGAAACGAAAAAGCCAAAGAGCTGGTTAAAAAGTGTCAGTGCCTTTTCTAACGGAATCGGCGGAACGCTGTTTTTCGGAATCTCTGATGATCAGATTCCTGTCGGCTTATCTGATGTTCAAAAGGATGCTGAATCGATCAGCCGCTTAATCAAAGAACGCATCACACCTTTACCGCAGTTTATCCTAAAACCATTGCAGGAAGATGGCAAAAAACTGTTGGCTCTAGAGATTTCTTCCGGCCGCAGCACCCCATATTATTACAAGGCAGACGGAGTGATGGAAGCCTACGTCCGAGTCGGCAATGAAAGCGTACTTGCTCCTGATTACATTGTGAATGAACTGATCTTAAAGGGAACCAATCAGTCCTTCGACAGTTTAATAACAGACGCTGTAAAAAAGGACTATAGCTTCACACTCCTGGAGGCAACCTATCTGGAACGGACCGGCCTCCGCTTTGAGCCATCCGATTATGTTTCCTTTGGTTTGGCTGATAAAAATGACTTCCTGACTAATGCCGGAAAGCTCATGACTGATCAGCACACGGTTTATAACTCCCGTATGTTTTGTACCAGGTGGAACGGCTTAGAAAAAGGTTCTATCTTTGATGATGCTCTGGATGATAAGGAATACGAGGGGAATCTGATTTATCTGCTGAAAAGCGGCAGTGAATTTATTCGCAATAATTCTAAAGTGCGATTTGTTAAAGAAGCTCAGTATCGGGTAGACAAACCGGATTATGCTGAACGAGCTGTGACAGAGGCTCTTGTCAATGCGCTCATCCACCGTGATTACATTGTGCTTGGCAGTGAAGTTCATATTGATATGTTTGATGATCGGGTAGAAATTACATCTCCTGGCGGTATGTTTGGTGGCGGATCCATTCAGGAATACGATATATACAGTATTCGTTCTATGCGGCGAAACCCTGTGATTGCAGACCTGTTCCATCGTATGAAGTTTATGGAACGTCGCGGAAGTGGTCTCAGAAAAATCGTCAATGAAACTGAAAAACTACCTGGATATACAGAGGCCTATAAGCCTGAGTTTCTCTCAACAGCGACTGACTTCAGGGTCATCTTAAAAAATGTAAATTATATCATGTGCGATGCTTCCGTACATGATGCCGTACATGATACAGTACATGATGCCGCACATGATACCTCTGTGATCAGCAAGCAAAAACTGCTACTAGAATTTTGTGCAGTCCCCAAAAGTCGAGATGAAATGCAAGCATATATAGATGTTTCCAGTCGTTCTCACTTCAGCAAATATTACCTTAAGCCTTTATTATCCACTGGTAAACTTGAAATGCTGTTACCAGACAAACCTAAAAGTAAAAATCAAAAATATATTACTGTTCGTACCGAGTAAAGCAGGAAGCAGGACATTGTGGGGCATCCCCCATCGTTCTGCTTCTTGTTTTATTCCGAATCTTATTTTCTGCGTTTACTTATACTCAACTATTTTGGGTATAGAAAAACCCGGAAGGCCGAAGCTTTCCGGGTTTGATGCACCTGAATGCGCTGTAGAGATGTAATTATCTCTTTGAGAACTGAGGAGCACGACGTGCGGACTTGAGACCGTACTTCTTTCTCTCCTTCATTCTCGGATCTCTGGTGAGGAATCCTGCCTTCTTGAGTGCTGGTCTGTACTCAGCATCCATCTCGCAGAGAGCTCTTGCAATACCGTGACGGATTGCACCAGCCTGGCCAGCGATACCACCACCGCAAACATTTACGAGGATATCAAGCTTGCCCTCGTTCTGAGTCAGAACGATCGGCTGATTAACGATGGTCTTGAGGGTATCAAGGCCGAAATACTCGTCGAGGCTTCTCTTGTTGATCGTGATCTTACCAGTGCCCGGCATGATGTATACTCTGGCAACGGAAGACTTTCTTCTACCTGTACCGTAATTTCTGTTTGTAGCCATTGTAATATCCTCCCTTAGAATGTAAGCTCAACAGGCTTCTGTGCCTGGTGCTTGTGATCTGCGCCAGCGTATACGAAAAGCTTCTTATACATCTGTCTGCCTAATGGTCCGTGAGGAAGCATACCCTTAACAGCATACTCGATTACCTTCTCAGGCTTGTTATCGCGGAGCTCACGAAGTGTAGTCTCCTTCATGGAACCTACATACTTAGAGTGTGTGCGATAAACCTTCTGATCCAGCTTCTTGCCGGTTACAGCGATCTTGTCTGCGTTAACGATGATAACATAATCGCCGCAGTCAAGGAACGGTGTGTAGGTTGGCTTGTTCTTTCCACGAAGAACCTTAGCAACCTCTGATGCAAGACGTCCGAGCGTCTTGCCCTCTGCATCTACTACATACCACTTTCTGTCGATTGTAGAAGCTGTAGCTACGTATGAATTCATAACAACCTCCTGTGATAAGGCTACTTACTCTGGTCTCTGTCCAAAACAGAACTTCTGTAAAACGGTCACCGCATTTGGGTTTGAATGCTCGCGCTCTGCAAGTGGTCCACTCTGAGACTGATTTCAGTATTTAATGTAGCCTGGGTCTCAGTTTCTGAGCCCTTGCTTAATTAGTTCCCCGTCGCTTTCCGGACATGATATGCCCGTTCAGACGACAGCTTTAATAGTATATGCGGAATCGTTCGGCCTGTCAATGGATTTTCGTGAAATTCCGTTACCAGATCCGGCCCTCGGATAACAGTTCAGGCCAGTCCAGAGATTTCCTTCGGAAGGGACTCCATCCACGGGATGATGCGGTCGAGGCTGTCGATCTGAGCGTCACAGAGGTCCACGAGGCCGGAGAGGTCGTTCATGTCCGGAATGCCGAGCACATAGCCACCGGCGGCGTAGCCGGCCTTTACGCCGTTTACAGAGTCTTCCACGACGACGCAGGCGCGCGGGTCTACACCGAGTCGCTCTGCGCAGATAAGGAAGAGGTCCGGCTCCGGTTTTCCGTGGGTGGTGAGGTCACCGCAGCCGACGAAGTCGAAGGTATCCTCCATCTTCGCTTCGCGGAGGTAGTGCATGACCTGTGGGGTACGTGTGGAAGAGCCGATGGCGATCTTATAGCCGTGCGCCTTCAGCCAGGCGAGGGTCTCGTCGAGGCCCTTCATCTTCGGCACACCTTCGCGGTCGACGTAGCGGAACACCTCTTCCATGCGGATCTCGCGCTCTGTGGCGTAGCTGAAGCCTGGATTCGCGGCCTCGAAGACCTGTGATCCGTACTCGAGGGAGGCACCGCGCATCTGATCGAGCATCTCGTCGTCGATGTGGAAGCCACGGATCGGTGCGAGCTTGAACCACATCGTGCGGTACAGGCGCTCGGTATCGAAGAGCGTACCGTCCATATCGAAGATAAATGCCTTAATCGGAAGTCTCTCTGAAGTCATACTGTTTCTCCCCTGTTTTCTGTAGATTCGTCTGTTTCTGACTCGCCCCTGTCTGTGGTCAATATCTCTGACGTTTTCTCGTCACGCGCATCATCTGCGGTGGCGGCTTCGTCGTAGTGAAGTACGCAGAGGCACAGTCCGTGCGCGGGCACGGTCGGTCCCGCGGTGGTTCTGTCCTTCGCCGCCAGCATCGTCCGGATGTCCTCTGGCGCGCGTCGTCCGTTTCCGATGACGAGGAGGGTGCCGACGATGATGCGGATCATGTGGTAGAGGAAGCCGTTGCCGCGGATGCGGATGACGAGCTGTGACCCCTCCTCCAGGATATCGATACTATAGATTTCGCGGACGGCGTCGCCGCCGTGTTCGAAGACCTGGCTGTCCGGGTTCACAAAGCTCGTGAAGTCATGGACGCCGACGAGCTCACGGGCGGCGGCCCGCATGCGCTCGAGGTCGAGCGGGTAAGTGTAATGATACGCATAGAGGCGGGTCAGCGGATTCGCGACGCGGCCGTGATCGATGCGGTATTCGTAGCACTTTTCGTGTGGCACGAAGCGTGGGTGGAAGTCCATGCTGACCTCCACTGCCTGCAGCACACGGATGTCCGCCGGCAGGAAGCGGTTGATGGCCTTCGGGAAGTTCGCCGCCGGGATCGTGCTTTCCGTGTCGAAGCAGGCGACGTTGCCGAGCGCATGGACACCACTGTCGGTGCGGCTCGCGCCCACGACCGGGAGGATGCCCGGAGCTGCGGCTTCGTCTACATGATCTGGTGCCGTCGCCGTATCCGCTGCCGCAGGCTCGCCTGCAGCGTTCCGTGACGTCAGCGGATTCAGACTTTTTTCCGGTGCTGCGCCGTGGACGGCCTCCTTCGGCAGGAGCTGTCCGAGCGCGCGCTGGAGCTCGCCCTGAATGGTCGGGACGCTGCCCTCCGGATGGGCTGCGGTCGGCTGCTGGATCTGCCAGCCTCGGTAGTTCGTGCCGTCATATGCGATTGTGAGCCTGATTCTTCTCATCTAATCTTTCCTGTGCATGGCATCTGCCATCGTGCGTACGCTGCTTCCTCCGCAGCGCCATAAAAAGTGAGGGTCGCCTGCATTGGCCTCGAAAAGGCGATGCGGCGACCAAAGTCATGAGTGTCCGTGTCAGAACGGCAGCGCCACGAAGCGGGATACCACGGACAGGCCGAGGTAGAGGAACATGAGGGTGTAGGCGATGCGGTCGCGCGCAGCATAACGGAGCGGCTTCATCTTCGTACGGCCCTCGCCGCCATGGTAGCAGCGGGCCTCCATCGCCATCGCGAGGTCGTTCGCACGGCGGAAGGCACTGATGAAGAGCGGAACCAGGATCGGGACCATCGCCTTCGCGCGCTGGAGCAGATTTCCGCTCTCGAAGTCGGCGCCGCGGGCCTGCTGTGCCTTCATGATCTTATCCGTTTCCTCGATGAGGATCGGGATGAAGCGGAGTGCGATCGACATCATCATCGAGATTTCGTGGACTGGTACGCCAACCTTTTTCAGGACGCCGAGGCCCTTCTCGAGACCGTCGGTGAGCTGGTTCGGCGTGGTCGTCAGTGTCATGAGCGAGGAGCCGAGCACGAGGAGGATGAGACGTGCACCCATCATGAGCGCGATGTGGAGACCCTCACGGGTGATCTTCAGAATCCAGAACTGCACGAACACCTCACCTGGGGTCAGGAAGAGGTTGAAGCTCACGGAGATCAGGAGCAGAATCACGATGCTCTTAAGCCCCCGCGTCATGAAGCGGAACGGCACGTTACTGATTTTGATGAGGATCGCGAGGGCGAGCGCGGCGACGCCATACATGATCCAGCTCTTCACGATGAAGAGGGAGATCAGGAAAAGCACGGTGCCGAGCAGCTTCACCCGCGGGTCCAGGCGATGGATCACGGAGTCGACCGGATAGTACTGTCCTAAGGTTACTTCTCTCAGCATACGCCGTCCTCCTTTCCTGCCTCTTCTCTACTGTCCTGCGGAGCCGCTGCGGCTGGCTTGATCTGACCATCCTGCGCCGGCGAGCCGTCGGCTGCTGTTCGGCTGTCCTGAGCTGTTTTTACCGGCTGTTTCCCGGCAAGGGATTTCGTATAGCGCTTCCAGAGGTCCACGATGGCAGCACACATCTCATCCACGGTGTCCGGGCGGTCCTTGAAGCGGATGCCGACATCCTTCAGGTCATGGATGAGGTAGGTCATCTGCGGTGCGCCGAGTCCCATCTCCTCGAGCTCGAGGTAGCGCTTGAAGATCTCCTCCGGCGTGCCGCTCATGCGCAGCTCACCGTGATCCAGCACGATAACCTGCTCCGTGTAGCGTGCCACGTCGTCCATCGAGTGCGATACGAGGACGATCGTCATGCCGCTCTGCTTATGCAGGAGCTGGATCTGATGGAAGAGGTCGTCTCTTCCGGCCGGGTCGAGGCCGGCGGTCGGCTCATCGAGGATCAGAACCTCTGGGCGCATCGCCAGTACACCGGCGATCGCAACACGCCGCTTCTGTCCACCAGAGAGTTCAAACGGCGACTTCTGCCAGAACGCCTCGCCGAGGCCGACCATACGAAGCGCTTCTTCTGCACGCTTCCGTGCTTCTGCCTCCGGCACGCCCTGGTTCTTCGGGCCGAACATGACATCCGTGATGACATCGACCTCGAACAGCTGATACTCCGGGTACTGGAACACGAGGCCCACCTTGAAGCGGAGCTCCTTCATGTTGAAATCCGGTGCATAGATGTTCAGGAAGCCGTCCGGGCTGACGAGCGCGGCTGCATCCGCTGCCTGTGCCGCCTTCCGGGTCTTCGCACTCTGGTCCTTCCGCGGCTTCCGGAAGTCGGTGTCGTCCCGGAACTTCACTTCGATCGTGCCCTCCGTCGCTTTCAGAAGGCCGTTCAGGTGCTGGGTCAATGTCGACTTGCCGGAGCCTGTGTGGCCGATAAATCCGACGATGGAGCCCCGCTGGATCTCGAAGGAGACATCCTTCAGGGCATAGCTCTCCATGGCCGTGCCCTTCTGATAGACATGGCTTAAATTCCGCACGCGGATGACCGGATCGGTGATCTCCATGTGGGCCGGCTTCTTCTTTACGAAATTCGGCTCGAAATCCACCTGCTTCGGAAGACAGCACTTGAGACAGGCCACGAGCTCCTCGCGGGTGAGGACGGCATCCGGTACCGGCATCCCGGCCTTCTGCAGCTTCCAGGCAAGCTCCGTCACCTCTGGTACATCCATATGGATGGCCTTCAGCTCCTCGACATGGCAGAACACTTCGCGTGGTGCGCCGTCCATGACGACCTTACCACCGTCCATGACGATGATTCGATCTGCATCGACCGTTTCCTCCATATAGTGGGTGATAAGGATGATCGTCACACCCATCTTCTGGTTCAGCTCCCGGATGGTCTCGATGACCTCCTTGCGACCACTCGGATCGAGCATCGCCGTCGGCTCATCGAGAACGATGGTTTTCGGAAGCATCGCCATCGTACCGGCGATCGCGACACGCTGCTTCTGTCCGCCACTGAGACGGTTCGGTGACTTCATACGGTACGGCACCATATCAACGGCTTCGAGCGCACGATTCACACGTGTCCAGATCTCGTCGGTCGGTACGCCGATGTTCTCCGGTCCGAAGCCGACATCCTCCTCGACGACAGAGGCGATGATCTGGTTATCCGGATTCTGGAAGACCATGCCGGTTTCCTTTCGGATATTCCAGATCTCCTTTTCATCCTTCGTATCGCGGCCACTGACGAGCATGGTTCCCTCACTCGGCAGGTTGAGACCGTTGATGAGTTTTGCCAGGGTCGACTTGCCGGAACCGTTGTGGCCGAGCACACACACGAAGCTCCCGGCCTCGATGGACAGGTTGATGTTATCCAGAGCCCGGGTCTTCTCTACGACTTTATCGTTCTCATCTGTGCGGATGTAGTCATACGCCAGATGTAATGCATCTATGATTTTCAATTTGTTAACCTCATATCAGCTTTGTGGTTTATAGCCCAATTAGTATATTAGAAACGGCTGAAAAAGACAAGAGCGGACCCCTGTGGTCCGCTCTTTCATACATTTTCAGGTAGTAGTTCGGGCAGGGGCCCAAAAGGGGCCCCTACCTGAACGCTTATGATGTTGAATACGATCTTCAGTGTACCCAGTGGCCGTCGGCGGCGATGGTGTACCCGCCGAGGACAGTGGTACTTTTCGCCATGTGGCCGTAATCGCTGTCGTTTTCCGAGGTCTTCGGATAGAAGTAGTAGTACTGGTCCTGGTTGCTGTTGTCCTTCATGATGACCCAGCCGGTTCGCATGCGTCCGTCATGGTCGAAGTAGTAGGTCTTCGGTCCGACGATGGCGATCTGGTTTTTAAACATCATACCGTAATATGGGCCTTCAGCCGGATTAAAGTAGTACCATGCGCCGTTGATCACGGCCCAGGAGACCTTCATCGCACCGGAATCCCGGAGGTAATAGGTGGCGCCGTTGGTATCCGTGTAGAAGCCGGTCAGCATACGACCGTTCGCATCGAAGCGATAGTAGTGATCCTGCCAGAGGAGCCAGGTGTTCGCCATGTTCTGACCGGTCACGGTACGGAAGTACCAGCTGCCGCCGCTCTTATACCAGCTGCCGCTGAGCGCGCCCTGTGACTGTGTGCTGCCGTTCGTCGTGTCGCCGTACACCGTATAGGTCGTGTTGTTTCCCGTACCGAGCGTTTGCGTCCCGGTGGTGGTTCCGTTGCCGGTGCCGAGGTTGACCCCCGGGAGGGTGCTCGTGTGCCCGGTGTTTGCATTATACACTGTGTAGGAGGTGCCGGAATTATACAGATCGACGCCGGTGCTTGTAGCGTTCGTACTGATCACCGTGTTCGTGCTGCCGGAGCCGTAGAGGTTGGTGATCGTCTGATTCTGGTTCTGATTCAGGATATACGTGCCATTCGGATACTGACCGGAGCCTAAAGAGATCTGACTCTCTGTAACGATCAGGCTGTCGGACTGGATGCCGAGAGACGCCTGTCCACCACTCTGGCTTGTGCCATACGGTATGCTACTGACTTCGAAGTAATACCCGCCAGCGCGTGTCATATACGGATACAGGTTCAGGTTCGTCTGATCCGTCGTGATCGTCGTAACGCGGCTTCCATCCCGGTAAAGCATAACCTTATAGTAGCCGGAGCTCATCGTCGGCTGACCCCAGGTCGCCATACCGAGGGCCGTACTCCAGCGCGGGCTCTGCGGCTCCCCGTAGGTGCCCTTGATGCCCTTCAGTGAAAGAACGACGCGCAGTCCATAGTTTCCGATGGTCTGAGCCGATACGAAGGTACCGCCGCTGACGCGGACGTTTGAGCTGTTATACGAGCCGTTGAAGTAGTAAAACGTACTGTAGCCATTGGCGCGTTCCTTCTCCTGGGCTGAAAGGTAGAGGAGAACCTTCGGCTGCGCGCCCACCGTAAGGCTGCCGTTCGTGTCATACCACTCTGCACTGTCGATGACATACTGGTCGGTATCCGGGACAGAGAAATCACTCTCAGACAGGGCTGGAAGCTCATCGTCTCCTCCCTCGAGGCTCAGATCCTTCAGATAGTCTGAAACCGTAATCTTCACCGTACTGATACGTGCATTTCGATCGGCCGCCCAGACGGTCACGCTCGTCATCAGAAGCAGCACAAGTAGCAGCATGCCATGGCATAAGGATCGTTTCACACTCTTCCCTTTCTGATTTTTCATACGACTTTTCATACAGACCTCCCTGCTTCTTCTCTATCCTAAGTATACTAGACCTGTATCAACAATCAATCTCAAATAGTTTACGAAATTCTGACGCACCACAGGGTTACTGTTCATACCGAGGAGCCGGAGGGGTGTGAACTGTTACCACTTCGCAAAAAAAGACGAAACCATCCGAAGATGATTTCGTCTTTAAAAAATCGCCTGATGTTCTCTTAAGCATTAAACGAGCTCAAGAAGAACCTCCATAGCAGCGTCACCCTTACGGAGACCGATCTTTACGATACGAGTGTAACCACCGTTACGGGTAGCATACTTCGCACCATACTCGTCGAAAAGCTTGGCAGCGAGATCAACACTCTTGGTGTTCTTCTTCTGACCAGCCTTGGCTGCAGGAACTTCCGTTACCGGGTAAAGGTATGCAAGCATCTGACGACGTGCATGAAGTCTGGATGGCTTATCCTTCTTGATGGTCTTCTCGATCTCGTCATAAACGGTAACCTTCTTACCATCAACTACTTCCTTTACACGCTTGCCATCGGCGTCCTTACGAGCAACCTTAGCCTTGACGGTAACCTCTTCGTAGTTGTCCTTCTCACGAACTGCAAGTGCGATCAGCTTCTCAGCCTGCTTACGAACTTCCTTCGCACGAGCCTCGGTTGTAACGATCTTGCCGTTTGCGATCAGAGAAGTGGTCAGTGCGCGAAGCATGGCCTGTCTCTGGCTGGACTCTCTACCTAACTTTCTATAATTTGACATAATCTATTTCCCCCACCGTGCACTTCGGTCTTACCGGTTTTTATGTATCTCAGCTTCTGCAGCTCCCTGCAGACGAATCAGACCATCCCAGATGGATCACTCCTCCTGAGTGGAAAGGCTGAGATTTAACTCCTTCAGTTTTGCAAGAACTTCCTCAAGTGACTTACGGCCCAGGTTACGAACCTTCATCATATCATCCGGTGTCTTCGCACAGAGCTGCTGTACGGTGTTGATACCGGCTCTCTTGAGACAGTTATATGAGCGAACGGAAAGCTCCAGCTCATCGATGTTCATCTCGAGGATACGCTCCTTACCGTCGACTGGTTTCTCAACCATAACTTCGGTCGTCTGTGTATTCTGAGACAGATCAATGAAAAGGGTCAGATGCTCGGAAAGAATCTTCGCTGCTTCAGAAACAGCATCATCCGGGCTCATCTTACCGCTGGTAAATACATCCAGCGTCAGCTTATCGTAATCGATCTTGTTACCGACACGTGTGTTGCTGATGGCCATATTTACACGCTCTACTGGTGTGTAGATCGCATCCACGTCGAAAACTCCTTCCGGAAGTTCTGCGATTCTGGAACGGTCTGCACCGACATAGCCTCTGCCCGATGTGATGGTGATTTCCATCTCGAGCTTCGCATCCTGAGCGTCAAGAGTTGCAATCTTCTGCTCCGGATTCAGGATCTCCAGACCCTCTGCCAGCTGGATGTCGGACGCCGTAACGACGCCCTCACCCATATGCGAAAGATATACAACCATTGCGTCATCGGAGGCTGAAGTGTTCTGAATCTCGAGACTCTTAAGGTTCATGATGACCTCAGTCAGAGACTCCTTTACACCCGGGATCGCATCGCCATCCCGATCGGCACCGGTAATCTTGACCTGAGAAACTGCAGCACCGGTCAGAGCGGAGAGCATGATGCGCTTCAGCGCATTGCCCAGCGTAGTACCGTAGCCTCTTTCCAGCGGCTCGCATACGAATCTGCCGTACTTCTTATCATCTGAAATCTCAACAATCTCAATGTTTGGTTTCTCAAAATCGAACATGCAATGCCTCCTTTATTGCAGGCTAATTATTTTGAATACAACTCGACGATAAGCATCTCGTTTACTGGAACGTCGATTTCCTCTCTGGAAGGAAGCTGCTTTACAGTCGCCTTGAGGTTCTCCTGGTCGCAATCGATCCATGCCGGAACCATACGGCCGTTGGTAACCTCGAGGATATCCTTAAATCTCTGAAGAGACTTCTTGGACTCCTTGACAGCAACTACATCGCCAGCGGATACAAGGTAGGAAGGAATGTTAACAACCTTGCCATTTACAGTGATGAGTCTGTGATCAACGATCTGACGTGCCTCACGACGAGTACGAGCAAGGCCCATACGGAAGATCACATTATCCAGACGAGACTCAAGAAGAACCATGAGGTTGGTACCGGTCTGGCCCTTCATCTGGTTAGCCTTTGCATAGTAGTTACGGAAAGGCTTCTCAAGTACGCCGTAGATGAACTTCGCCTTCTGCTTCTCACGAAGCTGAAGACCGTACTCAGACATCTTACGACGCTGGTTTCTGAGCTGTCTGTTTGACTTCTTATCAATTCCTAAGAATACAGGGTCAAGTCCGAGTGACCTGCATCTTTTAAGTACGGGAGTTTTGTCAACTGCCATAATTCTTTCTCCTTATAATATCAAGTGATTTACGTGATACGTCCTTTACACCCGTGGGCTTCGTCGGACAGATCTGCCGCTATTTTATACATACTGCGGCCTATGTCTGTGGTGAATAGTTCAAGATAATCCAGAAAAATCAGGATTATACTCTTCTGCGCTTTGGTGGACGGCATCCGTTGTGTGGAACCGGTGTTACATCCTTGATGGAAGTAACCTCGAGACCGTTGGCCTGGAGTGCACGAATAGCTGCCTCACGTCCTGATCCTGGTCCCTTAACACTTACATCCACATACTTTAAGCCGTGTACTAAAGCTGCCTTAACAGCAGTTTCAGCAGCCATCTGAGCTGCATATGGAGTAGATTTTCTTGAACCCTTGAAACCAAGACCACCAGCACTTGCCCATGAAAGAGCGTTTCCTTCAGCATCTGTCAGTGTAACGATAGTGTTGTTGAAAGATGCCTGAATATGTGCCTGTCCGCGTTCAACGTTTTTCTTTACGCGCTTCTTTGTAATTCTCTTACCTGACGCCATATTAAAACTAACCTACTTTCCTTTTTCTGTCTTCCTGTATTTAAAACATGAAGATCACAATAGTTACTTCTGATTCTACATCAGTGTGATCATTTCTGATCTGGACTTTCTCTTACCTTAAAGAAGAATACTCTCTAATAGATTACTTCTTCTTGTTAGCAACAGTCTTACGCGGTCCCTTACGTGTTCTGGCATTGGTCTTGGTCTTCTGACCTCTAACCGGAAGGCCTCTTCTGTGACGGATGCCACGGTAGCAGCCGATCTCCTGAAGTCTCTTGATGTCCAGAGCTGTTGATCTTCTGAGGTCACCTTCTACTACCTGGTGCTCAGCGATGTAGTTCGCAAGCTCCTTGACTTCATCGTCAGTGAGATCCTTAACACGTGTGTCAGGGTTAACGCCTGTTGCCGCGAGAATCTTATCAGCGCTGGACTGACCGATACCATAAATGTATGTCAGACCAATCTCGATACGCTTCTCTCTCGGTAAATCGACACCTGCAATACGAGCCATTTTTGTTTCCTCCTGTAAAAATTAACCTTGTCTCTGCTTGTGCTTAGGGTTTTCGCAGATAATTCTGATAGAGCCTTTCCGCTTGATGACTTTGCATTTCTCGCAGATAGGCTTTACTGATGATCTTACCTTCATAGTAATTCCCCTTTCTAATAACGAATTCGAACAAAGTTGCCGTATCATTCTAACAAAACGCTCCACTATTGTAAAGCCCTTTTTAAAGGAATTGTAAGAATATCGACCGCTTTATTTGTCTCTCCAGATGATACGTCCCTTGGAAAGGTCGTACGGTGAAAGTTCGATGGTCACCTTGTCACCTGGAAGAATTCGAATGTAATTCATACGAAGCTTTCCGGAAATGTGTGCCAGTACCTGATGGCCATTCTCAAGCTCAACCTGGAACATGGCATTCGGAAGTTTTTCAATTACTTTACCAGTAATCTCGATTACATCTGATTTAGACATTCAGTTCTCCTTCTTATTTATTTAATGTGATTAATAAACTCTTATCCTCACCCGGCATCGTCAGCAGCTCCGGCTCACCGTCGGTGATGAGAATCGTGTTTTCATAGTGGCAGGAAAGACTGCCGTCATCCGGAACAACATTCCAGCCGTTATCCCGTGTATGGCAGATCGGTGATCCTAATGTGATCATCGGCTCCACCGCCAGCGTCATACCAGCGCAGAGCTTCGGTCCTTTCCGATGCATATCATAGTTCGGAATTTCCGGATCCTGATGGATCTCCGCTCCGATACCATGTCCGCAGTATTCTCTCAGGATGCCACAGCCCTGAGACTCTACATAATTACCGATGGCCGACGTAATATCGTTCAGATGATTACCGGCGACGGCCTGCTTCATACCTTCGAAGAAGCTCTGCTGGCAGACTCTGATCACCCGCTTGGCATCCTCGGAAATCTCACCCACCGCCCAGGTTCTGGTCGCATCTGCATTATAGCCATGGTAGCTGGTGCAGGTGTCGATGGAGACGATATCACCATCCTTCAGAATCACATGACGATCAGGGATACCATGGATGACTTCTTCGTTGACAGAGATGCAACAGGTTCCCGGGAAGTCATATAAGCCCTTCATGCTTGGAAAACCACCAAGCTTCCGCATGATGCCCTCGGCCAGTTCATCCAGTTCCTTCGTGCTGATACCAGGGGCGATCTTCTCTCCGAGACAATTGTGCATCTCGAAGAGAATCTTGCCTGCCTCACGCATCAGTTCGATTTCACGTTTTGATTTGATTTCGATCATGAGTACTTCTTTCTGAATACGCTTAATGTTTTACAGCAGAGGCTGTTCTGTCACTCACCTTCCGAAGAATCAGTTCTCGGAAAGGATCGCTACGACATCCTCAAATACCTTCGGAAGCTCCTGTGTTCCATCAACTTCACGAAGCACGCCGGCTGTCTTGTAGTACGCGATGAGCGGCTCTGTCTGCTGATGGTAAACATTGAGACGATCCTTTACGGTCTCCGGCTTATCATCCGAACGAATGATGAGCTCGGTACCACACTTATCACAGATGTTTTCTGTCTTCGGTGCTGCGTATACGATATGGTAGGTTGCACCACACTTCGGGCAGGCACGTCTGCCGGACATACGCTGGATGATGGCTTCATCCGGAACATCGATGTTCAGTGCGAAGTCGATCTGATCACCCTGGCTCTTCAGTGCCTCTGTCAGGCTCTCCGCCTGCGGAATCGTACGTGGGAAACCATCGAGAACATAACCGTTCTTACAGTCATCCTGTGCGATACGATCCAGCAGCATTCCGATCGTCACCTCATCCGGAACCAGCTCGCCCTTATCGATGTAGGACTTCGCCTTCTGTCCGAGCTCTGTACCACCCTTGATGTTCGCACGGAAGATATCGCCCGTCGAAATGTGTGGAATATCATACTTATCAGCAATCTTGATTGCCTGTGTACCCTTACCGGCACCAGGCGCACCTAACATAACAATCTTCATTTGCGTTCTCCCGATAGTACTATAGTAATAAACACTGATAGCCTCCCCAGATCGTATGTCTGAGGAGGCTTGGTGTTGACGATTAATCGTTTAGGAATCCCTGGTAGTTTCTTACAACCATCTGAGACTCAATTGCCTTCACGGTCTCAAGCACGACACCGACGATAATGATCAGAGACGTACCGGCGAAGGAGATACGACCAACATTGAACACTCCGGAGATAAAGATCGGAATGATCGCGACGATGGCCAGTCCTGTCGCACCGATGAAAATAATATATGTAAGAATATTATCAAGGTAATCGCTGGTTGGCTTACCCGGACGAATACCCGGGATAAAACCGCCCTGCTTCTTCATGTTATTTGCAATCTCTAACGGATTAAAGGAAATCGATGTATAGAAATATGCAAAGAAGTAAAGCAACAGAATATAGATCACCAGTCCGATCGAGTAGATCGGTCTGTCCGGATTGCACCAGGAGCCTGAGTTCAGCGCCATAAGGATCTGACCAGGAATCGTGCTGTAATCCACCTTGATGATCTGACCGACCACAACCGGCATGGTCATCAGTGAGCTGGCGAAGATAACCGGCATAACACTTGCTGTATTGACCTTCAGAGGGATGTTGGAGGACTGTCCGCCCACCAAGCCTCTGCCCTGCACACGCCGGCTGTACTGAACCGGGATGGTTCTCTGCGCGTCGTTGAGGATGATAGTAAATACAACCAGTCCGATAATTGCTGCAACGATGATAATCGCTGCGACAACCATCGTTGCCACATTCTTTCCGCTTATGAATCTGATGTACAGCGTCTGGAAATCGCTCGGAACAGAAGACAGAATATTGAAGAGGAGGACGAGGGAGATACCATTGCCCACACCCTTATCTGTGATCTGCTCACCGATCCACATCAGAAGTGCCGAGCCCGCCGTCATCGCTATAACAGCGATCGCGATATCAGCGATCTTTCTTCCTGTGCTCGCCTCGGCGAAACCGATCAGAAGTCCCTGACCGCCAAATCCGATAGCCATCGCAAGTGACTCGATAAGAGCCAGACCGATCGTTACGTATCTGGTGTACTCAGTGAGCTTCTTTCTTCCCTCTTCACCATCCTTCTGCATCTCCTCGAGGGCCGGAATGGCCACGGTGAGCAGCTGGATGATGATGGATGAAGTGATGTACGGTGTGATGGACAGTGCGAAGATCGACAGCTGCTCGAAGGAGCCACCGGTCATCGTATTGAACCAACCGAATGCATCATTATTGGACATGCTGTTAAACAGCTCGCTAAAGTACTGCGCGTTCACACCCGGGATAGGAAGATTCGATCCAAACCTAATTACTACGAGCATCAGGAAAACGAACAGAAGCTTTTTCCTCAGTTCTTTTACCTTAAATGCATTAAGTAGTGATTTGAACATTATCAGATTACCTCACAGGTGCCGCCTAAAGCTTCGATCTTCTCCTTAGCAGATGCCGAGAAAGCATTCACCTTTACATTGAGCTTCTTTGTAAGCTCGCCGTTACCAAGAATCTTAACGCCATCGTTAAGCTTCTTGATGATGCCCTTCTCGAGAAGAGCCTCGATGGTTACTTCCTCACCCTCGTTGAAACGAGTGTCAAGAGTAGAAAGGTTGATACCTGTGATAACCTTGGAATTACGATCAGTGAATCCTCTCTTCGGGATACGTCTGAACAGAGGCATCTGACCACCCTCAAATCCTGGTCTTGGTGCTCCAGATCTTGCCTTCTGGCCCTTTGCACCCTTACCTGCGGTCTTACCATTTCCTGAACCATGGCCACGGCCACGTCTGAAGTTCTTTGACTGCTTTGCGCCGTCAGCCGGCTTTAAATTAGCTAACTCCATTGTATGCCTCCTTAGATTTCTTCAACTTTTACAAGATGGTTAACTCTCTGAATCATACCTCTTGTAGCACCGTTGTCCGGAAGCTCTACACTCTGACGGATCTTACGGAGACCAAGAGCCTGAACAGTAGCTCTCTGCTTAGGGATAGCTGCGATTGGAGACTTAACAAGTGTAATCTTTAACTTCTTATCTGCCATTTTGATACCCCCTATTAACCTGTGATCTCAGCTACAGTCTTGCCGCGGAGTGCAGCAAACTCCTCAGGAGTCTTCATGGAAGTGAGGCCCTGAAGGGTAGCGAGTACAACGTTTGTCTTATTGTTCGAGCCCAGAGACTTGGTACGAATGTTCTTGATACCAGCAAGCTCAAGTACAGAACGAGCAGGACCACCAGCGATGATACCAGTTCCTTCCGGTGCCTTCTTCAGAAGAACAGTAGAGCTTCCGAACTTACCAACATAATCGTGCGGTACGGACTTCTCCTCGGTTACAGGGATTGTAACGATAGCCTTTACAGCAGCCTCACGAGCCTTACGGATCGCCTCTGGAACCTCGACTGCCTTACCGATACCACAACCTACATGACCATTGCCGTCACCAACTACTACGAGAGCAGAGAATCTCATGGTACGACCACCCTTAACGGTCTTCGCAACACGCTTGATGGCTACGACGTTGTCGTTTAATTCTAACTGATTTGCATCAATTCTTTCACGCTTCATCTTGCTTGTTTCTCCTCTCGATTAGAATTCAAGGCCAGCTTCTCTTGCAGCATCTGCGAGAGCCTGAACCTTACCATGATACAGGAAGCCGCCACGGTCAAATACAACCTGCTTGATTCCCTTAGCCAGAGCCTTCTCTGCGATGGCCTTGCCAACGTACTGAGCAGCCTCAATATTGCTTGTGTTCTCTAAGTTTGCATCCTTATCAAGAGTAGACGCAGCGCAAAGAGTGTTGCCTGCTACATCATCGATAATCTGTGCATACATATGCTTGTCAGATCTGAATACGGAAAGACGTGGTCTCTCTGGAGTACCAGAAAAACGGTTTCTAAGTCTCTCGTGCTTCTTCTGGCGAAGTTCAGCTTTATTTCTCTTACTTACCATTTCACTTTCCTCCTAATTATTTCTTACCTGTCTTACCAACCTTACGTCTGATGATCTCATCAGCATACTTGATACCCTTGCCCTTATATGGCTCCGGTCCTCTCTTGCTGCGGATCTCAGCTGCGTACTGACCAACTGCTTCCTTGTCAATGCCGCGAACAAAGATGGTATTTGTGCCGTCAAGTACAGTCTCAACACCCTCCGGATCTTCCATGGTAACCGGGTGAGAATAGCCGAGTGTAAGGGTCAGTGTCTTGCCCTGCTTCGCTGCTCTGTAACCTACACCGTTGATCTCAAGCTTCTTCTCGAAGCCGTTGGTTACACCATCAACCATGTTGTGGATGAGCGCTCTGGTAAGTCCGTGAAGGGACTTCTCCTTCTTATTATCGTTTGGTCTGGTAACAACGATCTCGCCGTCCTTCTGCTCGATCTTGATCTCTGGAGCGAACTGCTTCTCAAGAGTACCCTTTGGTCCCTTTACAGAAAGAACGTTGTTGTCCTTCATCTCAACAGTAACACCTGCTGGGATTACTACCGGTAATTTTCCGATACGTGACATACTAATGTCTCCTCTCTTAAATTCTCTGCCTTTTCAGACAGTTTTCAGATTACTAGTTACTATTTGTAAGCCTGTTCAGGCTGTTCAGAATATAGTTTAGCGGGTTAATTAAACTAAATTACCAAACAAATGCCAGAACTTCGCCGCCTACGCCCTTTGCTCTTGCTTCACGATCAGTCATAACGCCCTGATTGGTGGAAACAATGGCGATACCAAGACCGCCCAGTACGGAAGGCATGTTCTCCTTGCCAGCATATACTCTCAGACCCGGCTTGGAAATCTTACGGATGCCGCCGATGATCTTATCGTTCTTCGTAGCGCCATACTTAAGAGTAACCTTGATGTCCTTGAACTTGCCGTTGTCAACGAGCTCATACTTTGCGATGTAGCCCTCATTTACCAGGATGTCAGCGATAGCAAGCTTCATCTTGGAGGATGGGATAGTTACTGTGTCGTGCTTTGCAGTGTTTGCATTACGGATTCTTGTAAGCATATCTGCGATTGGATCACTCATACTCATGTTTACGGATATCCTTTCTTAAAAAAATATAGTTTGTTATATGTCCGCATAATTTCGGACAAAGCAAATGCCGCGTCAACAGGGTGATCTCACCTGACCAGTCCATAGGATACGGGATCCGATGCTTAGTCAAATGGCACAGCATATGCTGTGCGGCCTGCGGCGCAACATTTACATTATAACCATTTTTCTCCGAGTTGCAACCCGGTCCGGCGTATCTTTTTGAAGCAAATTCTGTACTTCTTTAAATACAATCCAGAAATTATCGCCCTTGACAACACAATCCCGAAGGATCACATTGCCGCAGGCTCAAATGGTGAAAGGTCCTGATTACCAGGAAGCCTTCTTCACACCCGGGATCTCGCCCTTGTATGCAAGCTCACGGAAGCATACACGGCAGATACCGTACTTCTTAAGAACAGAGTGAGGTCTTCCGCAGATCTTGCATCTGGTATATGCTCTGGTGGAGAACTTCGGAGCCTTCTGCTGCTTTAACTTCATTGATAACTTAGCCATATTTTCCTCCGATTACTTTGCGAACGGCATGTTGAACAGTCTAAGAAGCTCTCTTGCCTCTTCGTCCGTCTTTGCAGTCGTAACGAAGATGATATCCATACCTCTTACCTTATCAACCTTATCAAACTCGATCTCAGGGAAAATGATCTGCTCCTTGAGGCCAAGTGCATAGTTACCTCTGCCATCAAATGCGTTCGGGTTAACGCCTCTGAAGTCTCTTACGCGCGGAAGTGCGAGGTTGATCAGACGATCAGCGAACTCGTACATTCTCTCGCCACGAAGAGTAACCTTACATCCGATAGCCTGTCCCTCTCTGATCTTGAAGTTTGCAACAGACTTCTTCGCCTTGGTGGTTACAGCATGCTGACCAGTGATGATCTCGAGATCACGCACTGCGCTGTCGAGAACCTTGGAATTTTCCTTAGCTTCTCCAACGCCCATGTTGATAACGATCTTATCAAGCTTAGGAATCTCGTTAACGTTCTTGTAACCGAACTTCTTCGTCATAGCTTCCTTGATCTCGCTATTGTAAAGATCCTTTAATCTAGCCATCTTAAAATTCCTCCTTTCTCTTACTCAACGACCTTACCGGTCTTCTTCGCAACTCTTACCTTCTTGCCGTCCTTAACCTCGAAGCCTACGCGAGTAGCCTGTCCGTCAACAACGAGCATCACGTTGGAAGCATCGATCGGAGCCTCCTTGTGAAGGATGCCACCCTGCGGATTAACCTGAGATGGCTTCTGGTGCTTGGTTACCATATTGCAGCCTTCAACGACTACCTTATTGGTTGCCGGGTCAAAGGAAAGGACCTTGCCCTGCTTACCATTGTCCTTACCGGCAATGATCTTTACCATATCGTCTTTCTTAATTCTACGCATCTGGCAACCTCCTTACAGTACTTCCGGAGCGAGGGAAACGATCTTCATGTAACCATGATCACGAAGCTCTCTTGCTACCGGTCCAAAAATACGTGTTCCCTTAGGTGTTCCATCGTCCTTAAGGATAACAGCTGCATTCTCGTCGAACTTGATGTAGCTGCCGTCCTTACGACGGATATCATCAACGGTTCTTACTACAACAGCCTTGACAACGTCACCCTTCTTTACCTGACCGCCAGGGATGGCATCCTTTACGGATGCGATGATTACATCTCCGACAGCAGCATATCTTCTGGTTGAGCCACCCATAACGCGGATGCAAAGAAGCTCTCTTGCACCTGTGTTATCAGCAACTCTAAGTCTTGTTTCCTGCTGAATCATATAATGCTCCTTCCTTGCCTCTTAATTACTTAGCCTTCTCAACGATCTCAACAAGTCTCCATCTCTTTGTCTTAGAAAGAGGTCTTGTAGCCATTACCTTAACGGTGTCGCCTACGCCAGCTTCGTTGTTCTCGTCGTGAGCGTATACCTTAACGGTTCTCTTTACGATCTTACCGATGACAGGATGCTTAACGTGATCCTCGATAGCGATAACGATGGTCTTGTCCATCTTTGCACTAACGACCTTACCGGTACGTGTTTTTCTCAGATTTCTCTCCATTGTTGTGCTCTCCTTTCTCACGCTTTTGCTTTCTCTGTGATAACTGTCTGAATACGCGCGATGTTCTTGCGAACCTCGGTGATTCTTGCTGTATTATCGAGCTGGTTGGTAGCGTTCTGGAATCTCAGATTAAAGAGCTCCTTCTTTGCAGAAACAAGCTCAGCATTGAGCTGCTCTGTTGTCTTCGCCTGTAACTCTTCTACGTAAGTTTTCTTCTTCATTAGTTATCACCGCCTTCCAGATCGGCCTTCGTAACGATCTTGCAGTTGCAAGGAAGCTTGTGACTAGCAAGTCTAAGTGCCTCTCTTGCCGTCTCCTCAGGTACGCCGGAAATCTCAAACATTACTCTACCTGGCTTAACTACAGCTACCCAGTACTCTACAGCGCCCTTTCCGGAACCCATTCTGACGCCGAGTGGCTTAGCTGTGATCGGCTTGTCAGGGAAGATCTTGATCCATACCTGACCGCCACGCTTGATGTATCTTGTAAGGGCAACTCTGGCTGCCTCGATCTGATTGGATCTGATCCAGCAAGGCTCAGTTGCGACAAGACCGAACTCACCATAAGTAACCTTATTACCTCTCGTAGCCTTACCCTTCATGTTTCCACGAATCTGCTTACGATACTTCGTTCTCTTTGGCATTAACATAATTACTTATCGCTCCCTTCCTTGGTATTCTTGGTAGGAAGAACCTCTCCCTTGTAGATCCATACCTTCACACCGAGTCTGCCGTATGTGGTAGCAGCCTCAGCGAAGCCATAGTCGATGTCAGCTCTGAGTGTCTGAAGAGGAATGGTTCCCTCGGAATAGAACTCACGTCTTGCGATATCAGCACCGCCGAGACGACCACTTACAGAAGCCTTGATACCAAGTACGCCGGACTTCATAGTTCTCTGCATCGCCTGCTTCATCGCTCTTCTGAACGATACACGGTTCTCAAGGGACTGTGCGATGTTCTCAGCTACGAGCTGTGCATCGCGATCCGGTCTCTTGATCTCCTTGATATCGATGTTGACATTCTTGGAGGTAAGCTTCTGAACTTCCTTTCTTACCTTCTCGATCTCAGCGCCGCCCTTACCGATAACGAAACCTGGCTTAGCAGTGTAGATCACTACGCGAACCTTATCGTTTGCAGCTCTCTCGATCTCGATCTTCGCAATTCCTGCAGAGTAAAGTCTCTTCTTCAGGAACTTACGGATGTTGTAGTCTTCAACAAGTGCATCTGAAAAAGTATTCTTGTCAGCATACCACTTGGAATCCCAATCTTTAATAACGCCGACTCTCATGCCGTGCGGATTGACTTTCTGACCCATTTATATGCCTCCTTCTTACTTTCTCTCGTCTAAAACTACAGTAATGTGTGAGTTTCTCTTCAAAATTCTGTAAGCTCTGCCCTGTGCTCTCGGATGAATTCTCTTCATCGTAGGAGCTGCACCAGCATAGCACTCAGCAACATAAAGATGATCTCTGTTCATGTTGTTGTTGTTCTCTGCATTAGCAGCAGCAGACTCAAGAAGCTTCTTAACTAAAGTAGAAGCGTATCTAGGATTGTATGTAACGATACCGAGTGCCTCGTCGAGGTTCTTGCCTCTGATGGCGTCAAGAACGAAGCATGCCTTCTGTACGGATACTCTTGCATATGAAAGAGTAGCTGAAGGTCTCTTTACAGTATTCGCATTTCTCTCTCTCTTAATCTGAGATCTATGACCCTTTGACATTTTAGAAATGTCCTCCTTTCAAATATGCGTGAGTTATGCTCTCTTCTCGTTGCCAGTGTGGCCGTGGAAGGTTCTGGTTACAACGAACTCTCCGAGCTTGTGTCCAACCATGTCCTCTGTAACATATACAGGAACGTGCTTTCTGCCGTCATGAACTGCGATGGTGTGACCAACAAATGACGGGAAGATGGTGGAACGACGAGACCAGGTCTTGATAACGGCCTTGTTTCCGGAAGCATTCATATTATCGACAGCCTTCTTCAGCGAAGCGTCAATAAATGGTCCTTTTTTAACTGAACGTGCCATATTATTCTCTCCTCCTCAATTACTTGATGGCTCTACCATCACGTCTTCTGATGATAAGCTTGTTGGAAGCCTTCTTCTTATTACGTGTCTTAAGACCAAGTGCTGGCTTGCCCCATGGAGTGCAAGGACCAGGTCTTCCGACAGGTGCCTTACCTTCTCCACCACCGTGCGGGTGATCGTTAGGGTTCATGACAGAACCACGAACAGTAGGTCTCCAACCCATGTGTCTCTTTCTACCAGCCTTACCAAGGTTGATGAGGTTGTGGTCACCGTTACCTACAACACCGATGGTTGCACGGCACTCTACAGGAACCATTCTCATCTCGCCGGACGGAAGACGAAGAGTTGCATACTTGCCTTCCTTCGCCATCAGCTGAGCAGCGTTACCAGCAGAACGTACCATACGTGCACCCTTGCCAGGGATGAGCTCGATTGCGTGAACGTTTGTACCTACAGGAATCTTGGAAAGCGGTAAGCAGTTACCTACTCTTGCCTCAGCCTCAGGTCCGTTCATAACCTTCATACCGTCGGTCAGACCGTTCGGTGCGAGGATGTATGCCTTCTCGCCATCAGCATAAGCGATGAGTGCGATGTTAGCTGTTCTGTTCGGATCATACTCGATTCCGATAACAGTTGCAGGGATACCATCCTTGCTGTTTCTCTTGAAATCGATGATTCTGTACTTCTGTCTGTTTCCACCACCCTGGTGACGAACAGTGATCTTACCCTGATTGTTTCTACCAGCGTTCTCCTTTACTGTAGAAAGAAGAGATCTCTCCGGAGTCTTCTTCGTAATCTCAGAAAAGTCAGAACCGGTCATGTTTCTTCTCGAAGGTGTATAAGGTCTATATGTCTTAATACCCATGACTTATTTTCTCCTTTTTACTTGTCACGTATAATAGAGAATTTTTCACGTGACGTACTATGCTATCTGTAAATTAAAGGCCCTTGAAAATCTCGATTTCCTTGGAATCCTCAGTTAAAGTAACGATAGCCTTCTTCGTTGCAGCTGTCTTGCCGAGCTTGAGGCCTCTTCTCTTGGCCTTGCCGTCAGCGTTCATCGTATTTACAGCCTTTACCTTTGTACCCTCGAACATCTTCTCAACGGCCTCACGAACCTGAGCCTTGGTTGCGTCCGGATTTACAAGGAATGTATACTTCTTGGATGCCATCTCGCCCATGGACTTCTCAGTGATAACCGGGCGGAGAATAACGTCGTAATACTTAATGTCTGCCATTATGCGTATACCTCCTGGATCTTCTCTACAGCTGCCTTCGTAGCAACTACAGTCTGGTACTTAAGAACGTCGTATACATTGAGCTCATTTACACCAGCTGTCTTGACGTCAGCGATGTTTCTTGCAGAAAGAACGGTGTTCTTATCGTTCGAATCAAGAAGAACGAATGCCTTCTCAACCTTGAGTGCATCCAGCATAGCCTGGAAGTTCTTGGTCTTGATCTCGTCGAACTTGATCTCATCAACAACGATGAGCTTGTTCTCCTGAACAGCGTTGGTGAGCGCAGACTTAAGAGCTGCTCTCTTCTCCTTCTTGTTCATGGTTGTTGTATAGTCACGTGGTGTCGGTGCGAATACAACTCCGCCGCCCTTCCACTGCGGTGCTCTGATGGAGCCCTGTCTTGCATGACCTGTGCCCTTCTGTCTCCAAGGCTTTCTTCCGCCTCCGGAAACCTCTGCACGAGTTAATGCCTTCTGTGTGCCCTGACGCTTGTTTGCAAGCTGAGCAACAACTGCGAGGTGAAGGAGATGCTCATTGATCTCAACGCCGAATACGGCATCGTTAAGATCCATCTTTCCAACTTCCTTGCCCTGCATATCAAATACTGATACGTTAGCCATTTATGTGTTCCTCCTTTCGTACGTTTCAGGCCTTCACTGCTTCTCTGACAGTTACAAGAGCCTTCTTAGGTCCCGGTACAGCTCCCTTTACAAGAAGCAGGTTGTTCTCAGCATCTACCTTAACGATGGTAAGGTTCTGAGTTGTAACCTTTACAGCACCCATGTGTCCTGGCATTCTCTTGCCCGGAAGTACACGTGAAGGTGTTGCGGAAGTACCATTGGATCCTGCGTGACGGTGGAACTTGGAGCCGTGGCCCATCGGTCCTCTGGACTGGCCATACTTTCTGATAGCGGACTCGAATCCCTTACCCTTGGAAATAGCGGTAACGTCGATCTTGTCGCCCTCAGCGAAGATGTCAGCCTTGATCTCGTCCTTAACGTTGTAGTTCTCAGCGTCCTCAAGTCTGAACTCCTTCACAAATCTCTTGCAAGGAACACCAGCCTTGTCGAACTGACCCTTCATAGGCTTGTTTACGAGATTCTCTCTCTTATCCTGGAAGCCTACCTGGATCGCTGCGTAACCGTCGTTCTCAACTGTTTTAACCTGTGTAACAACACAAGGGCCAGCCTGAAGTACAGTTACTGGAATTAACACGCCATCTTCGTTCCAGATCTGTGTCATTCCTACTTTTGTTGCTAAAATAGCTTTCTTCATGTGTTCTCCTTTCTACAGCGGAGCCCGATTTCTCAGACTCATACTAGAATCATTACTTGTTCTTCATCTTGATATCGACATAAACGCCAGCCGGCATCTCCAGTCTCTGAAGAGCATCCATGGTCTTCTGGTTCGGACTGATAACGTCGATAAGTCTCTTGTGTGTTCTCTGCTCGAACTGCTCACGAGAGTCCTTGTACTTGTGTGTAGCACGAAGGATGGTTACGATCTCCTTCTTTGTCGGAAGTGGAACCGGACCGGATACCTGTGAACCTGTCTTCTTGCAGTTCTCCACAATCTTTGCGGCTGACTCGTCTACAAGGACGTGATCGTAAGCCTTAAGTGTGATTCTCATTACTTGACTTGCCATAAAAAAAGTCGCCTCCTATCGGTGATTTGACGATAAGTCGGTGACTGTACATTAACGCGCACACCTGTCCCATGTGAGATAAAGGATCGATCTGCGCAAATCCATCTGCTGTTTGATGGATTAAATTGTAGTACAGTGACCTGCCGTCAGTTTCTAAACTAGACATTCGCTCCCTGAAGTTCTCTTACATGACTTATACTTGGTTGCCGTCTCAACTCTCAGGCGGAGCCCGGAGGCTCACTGGATCCAGTGGATACTGTTGTACGGATCTTGGCTTTCGTCCATGCAAGCAATCTTCATTTCAACGCTATCATGTCACAGCGTGTACAAAGATAACACACATGCTTTTTTATTGCAAGCAATTTTTTTGAAAACGTGCATAAAATCCGATACACGTTTCCACACTGCCGTGTGTATCACGATATAATGTACAGCACAGCAGGTAACCACCTTGCCGTGCGTGTCATATATTACCATCTGTTTTTCCGAATTGCAAGTCTTTTTTAATAGAAGAGAGCCCGTTCCTTTCGGAAACGGGCCCTCTTCTATATAGAAAGGAAATCATCAGTCGATGTCATCGACATCCGGCGCGGTCGCCGTCATCGCCTCAAGGCTGCCATCGAGGTTCGCCTTCAGCGTACCGTCGGCATTGGTCGATACCTTATTACCATCCGCATCGCGGAGATTTGTTTTACTCTTCATAACCAGTCCGGAGTAAGAGATGACGTAGTTCTTTCCATCTACGTAGCAGGTCTGGTACTTCGCACTCTGATCCGCCTGCTGCAGTCTGCCCTCATAATAGAGGTACCCGTTCTTCACGCCGGTGTAGCCACGGCCGTTGCTCTCTGCATAGTAGGTGATCTTATCGCCATCCGCCTCGGTCATCACGAAACGTCCGGTCTTTACTGAGCAGTCTGCTCTGCTGGATCCACAGTAGTAGTAATGCACGCTTGCGTCGGTCGTCGTCGACCCCTTCTGCATGCCATATACCGGATTTCCCTTTTCGTTGAAGAGGTACTTCTTACCGCCGATGGACTGCACGAGGAAGTTGCCTGTCGTACCGGCTGCCGGTCGTCCATTCGAGCGGAAGTAGAAATACTCTACATCACCGCTGGCGAGACTCTCATCATAGGAGCCGTCGCTGTTCTGCGGTCCGGTCGTCGTATACCAGGTGTTCTCGATCAGCTGACCCTGCTTGAAGTGGTCATCGCTTTTCATCGCGAAATACATATATCCGCTGATCTCTGGAGTCGTATCCTGTACCTTCGACCATCCGAGCTGCATCACGCCATTCTCATCGAAGCCGTACTTGAGACCGTTGATGGTCTTCACCGTAACGTTATAGTTATCAGACGCGTACTTTTTATTCGTTCCGGTAGCGAAGAAATACCAGGCTGCATGATTCGTGCTGTAGTTCACATCATCCTCATAGAAGCTCTGGTCCTCCTCCGGAATCGTGAGGTACTGCCAGCCCGAAACAGCGGCACCTGTGTTCGGATTACAGTAGTAGCTGTTTCCATCTACCCAGCCAGTCTGCATCACACCCATCTCATCGAAGTAGTAGCGATAGCCGCCGACGGTCTGCCAGCCGCCCTTCTTCAGGGTGCCGTTCCCGGTAGCGTAGTACCAGATCACCTGACCGTTGTTCTCCGCCTTGATCCAGGCGTTCGCTGCCACGGTTCCGTTATCCTGCATATATACCGGCTCGCCGCTGGTGTTCGTCGTCCAGCCGGCCGCAAATGCACTCGTCGCGGAAATCACCGCAAGCGCACCGGCTGCGATCAGAAGTTTTCTAAGCTTTTCTTTCATCATATCGTATCCCTCCGGACCCGGCTCTACCGGCCCCAACGCTTGTGGATGCACTGGTTCCGGGCATCACCGCCCTCTTCCGGGCCGGATGTATGCGCGCGTGTGCGCCTCGCCGGACGATTTTCCAGTCTGCATCATACTTATGCTATAATAATAGCCTTTCACCCATGCAAATGCAATTTCTATTCCATGAAGAATACTGAATAATCCCGGCGAAATGCTTACGATTCTCTTACATTCACACGCGTCACCGTGGCTTCGATCGCCACAGCTCCCGCCTTCGGCCAATGCTGTTTTCTCTACTATTATGACTTTTCGCAGTTTTCCCAGCGACCGCTGCAGCCGCATGGAAGCACGAGTCCGGTTTCCGTCACCGGCAGGCCGACCTCTTCCGAGTGGATCACACCGCCAAGGCGTGCACGGATCGCCGTGCCGAGCATATAGCTCATGACTGCCGGCTGCAGTCCGGTCGTGTAGGAATTGATGAGGAAGAAGATGCTGTCTTCTGTCAGCAGCTTCGCCGCCTGCTGCACGAGTGGGTAGACTGAATCCTCGATCTTCCAGATTTCTCCCTTCGGTCCACGACCATAGGATGGCGGATCCATGATGATCGCATCATAGGTATTTCCACGGCGAATCTCACGCTCGACGAACTTCATACAGTCGTCGACGAGCCAGCGGATCGGCGCATCCTTGAGATGGGAGGCCTCTGCGTTTTCCTTCGCCCACTGTACCATGCCCTTCGAGGCGTCCACATGGGTCACCTGGGCACCGGCCGCAGCCGCGGCCAGGGTCGCGCCACCCGTATAGGCGAAGAGATTCAGCACCTTCACCGGACGGTCGATGCCCGCCTGCTTCCGGCGCTCGGCTTCCCCGAGGATACAATCCGAGAACCAGTCCCAGTTCGCCGCCTGCTCTGGAAAGAGACCGGTATGCTTAAACGTAAACGGCTTCAGATGGAAGGTCAGGGTGCGTTTTTCTATAGGAAGTTTCTCGAGCTGTGCATAGACCGGTGCCGTCGGGCAGTAGGTCGCACGCACGTCCGGCTCCAGGGTCGAGGCAGCCGCATCCGCGCCACCGAGCACGTAGGAAATCTTCCACTGCTTCGGAAGATCGAAGAACTCCCACTCGCCACCGCCCTTGTTCGAGCGATGATAATGGCCGTTCAGCTTCTTCCAGTACGGATTTCGGAAGGGTGTCTGCCAGATAACCTGTGGATCCGGGCGACGGAGGATGTACTTCCCCCAGCGCTCCAGCTTGTCGCCGTTTGATGTGTCGATAACCTCATAATCTTTCCAATGATCTGCAATAAACATAGAACTCCTATCGTCCTCCGCTGAGAATTTTCCACTGCAGCGGCAGGTATCGTTTCAGTACACGCTTCAGCCCATACGCGGCCGTGACAGCGACCACCGGGGTCAGCAGGTACAGCGCGAGGCGCACCGCTTCTCCCCATCCGTCGTACGGAATGCCCAAGTACTGTATCATATAATACTGTGCGCGCGCAATCGGATAATGCACTGCGTACAGAAAGAAGCTGTTTTTCATATAGGGCTTCGCTTCCGGCAGACGGTCTCCGGGCAGGACGAACCAGACACCGAGCACGAGCAGCAGTCGTCGCACGATGGCGACGAGCGCCTGCGGACCACTCCCGGACAGTGAAAGCACAAACATCGGAAGCTGCTGAAGGCCCTTTCCGATCCAGCGCGCCAGTGGCCCTCCACTCATCAGGTAGGCCGGCATCGACATCCTCGCGATGCCGCTCCCATCGTAGAGCACAAAGCTCATCAGCTTCGCCGGGGTCAGGATCTGCAGCAGCCATGCCAGCAGCAGGAGTCCAATGCCGGCGATGCGGCACCCTCTCTCCATGGAGCTGCAACGTTGACGGGCTTTCGCGACCGCTGGCAGGACGACGATCTCCGCCTCCCCTTTCACGTCTCCAGACATCGCCTTCCGGAGAAGCCGGGCGTCCGCTGCGGCGCCTTCGAACAGCCCCCGCCCATGGCAGGCGAACAGGGCGCCGACGCCATAATAGATGAGGGCGTCGGCATTGACCAGCGGGAGCATAGCGCCTGCACCGATCGCGGTGGCGAGCAGGAGAAGTGACAGAAGCATCACGAACGCGTTCCGGAGCAGCAGGTAGAGCAGCGGTGCGAGGATCGTCAGCAGCATCAGCTGGTACATATACCAGAAGGTCGGATTGCAGCTGTGGTTCGCAGCAGCCTCACTCATCGCCGTGAGGGAGAAGTGCCGACGGCCGGTCAGCACGTAAGCGAGATACCAGAGCACATTCCATGCGCCATAGGGTACGAGCAGCGACCAGACCCGCTCCTGCCACTTCCGCCCGATATCCCGGAAGCCGTGCAGTGTCCGGAAGAAGAGGTAGCCGGAGATCAGAAAGAAGCCCGGCACCGCCATCTGCCCGAGGGCGTTCGACAGGAGATGCTCGACGTGGCCGGCGACGCCGGTGATGCCGGAAAGCTCTGCGCCGGTATGGTCTGCGGTCAGAATCATCGAGCTGAGCGTCGTGTTGTCGATCGCGAGGTTTACGCTGTGAATCAGGACGACGAGCAGGGACATCAGGAAGACGTACCAGTTTATTTTATTTCGAAATCTGTTTTCTTGTGTCGGATTCATAGCCTTTATTTTACATAGAAAAAGAGCCGCCTGCAACGGCGACTCTTTCATATAGCGATCCACATCATGCGTTTTGTTACTGTTCAAACGTAGTTAAGTCAAAGCGTGGCTCGGCGGACGGCAACCGGAAGCCATACGTAGAGCTCGTGAAGAATCAAAATCCCAGCCCTTAGAAGTACTTGGAGTAATTTTTCCTTAGCACCCTCCAGCAACGCTGAGTTTTCATCAAGAAAACTCAGCGATTGCGGAGGGCCTAGTACTTCTTAGGGCTGGGATTTTAGAGTCTTCCGAGCTCGGAGTACTGTGCTTACGGCTGCCGTCCGCCGAGCCACGAGTGAACAGTAACTTCGTTTTACAGTGGAAGCTCCATCTGCTGGGTCATCTCCTCGCGATGGATTCTGTATGCAGCGACCTTATCATTGATCTTCTGGCTGGAATCCAGGATCGTCGAGATCGACATATCATGGTTCAGGTTATCGATGATGAGCGCGATGTACTTCGCCATATCAACGCTTACATACCATGGCTTCGTAAGAAGCTCCGGCTGCTGATAGATCAGGTTCGTGGTGAATACAGCGTTTAAGGTGCCGTTGGCGTACGCCTGGTCGAACTTGTTGAAGCCGGAGGTGAAGAGACCGAAGGTACAGCATGCGAAGACACGTCTCGCCTTGCGCTCCTTCAGCTCCTTCGCCGTATCGATGAGAGACTCACCGGAGGAGATCATATCGTCGATGATAAATACATCCTTACCCTCTACATCTGCGCCGAGGAACTCATGGGCCACGATCGGGTTACGGCCGTTGACTACCTTTGAGTAGTCACGTCTCTTATAGAACATACCCATGTCGATGCCGAGCACGTTTGCGTAGTAGATCGCACGGCTCATACCACCCTCATCCGGAGAGATGATCATCATGTGGTTTTTATCGATATCGAGGTCCTCTACATGTGCGAGGATCGCCTTGATGAACTGGTAGGAGCAGGAGATGTTGTCAAAGCTGTCCTGCGGGATCGCATTCATGACACGTGGGTCATGTGCATCGAAAGTGATGAAGTTCTCCACGCCCATCGCATGAAGCTCCTGGAGCATCATCGCGCAGTCGAGGGACTCACGTCCGGTACGCTTGTGCTGGCGGGACTCATACATGAACGGCATGATGACATTGATGCGCTTCGCCTTGCCGGTCGTCGCTGCGATGACGCGCTTCAGATCACTGTAGTGATCATCCGGGGACATGTGGTTCACCTGGCCGAACAGGCTGTAGGTCTGTGCATAGTTCATGACGTCAACCATCAGATACAGATCCACGCCACGTACGGTCTCGAGGATGTTCGCCTTCGCCTCACCGGAGCCGAAGCGGGACACCTTCGCCTGTACGATATAGCTGTCCTTCTGGTAGCCGTTGAAGGCGATGGTTTCCTTGTGATCACTCTCACGCTGGGTACGCCATGTAGAAAGATACTCATCGACCCTCTGGCCCAGTGGCTGGATCGAATCGAGCGGCATCAGCGCCAGTGGTCCCACCGGGATACGCTCAATAAACTCTGAAGTTCTGGAATCTGACATTTCTCTCTCCTCCTTAGAAACGTTCCAATCTCAAATCAACCTTCTTTATATATGTAAACAGTCATGACTGTCAACATCTTTTTGCCATACATTCTATAACTACAGCTTTTTCCATAACAGTACAGGCAGGGGACCCGGAGGCGACCGCTTTTTCCTCCTGTCTCAGAGACCTATGGGCTTTCGGCTCAGCGCAGCCTCTGGTCCACTCCGTAGAGCGGAATGTAGTCATACTCCGCCATGATACGGGAGACGATACGATCGGAATAACGGTCCTGCATCGCCCGGAAGTTCAGATTCGTCGAAATCATCACGGACTTATGTAGTACCATCCGCTGATTCAGCACATAAAAGAGACGCGAGGTCGTATAGCTGTTGTTCATCTCCGTACCGAGATCATCGATCACGAGGAGATCGCAGTTCAGGATCGCATCCTCTGTCTCCTCCTGTTCCTCCACATCATGCCGGAGCGCTCTCGAAAAGCTGTCGAAGAGATCCGTGCTGGTGAAGTAGATCACCGAATGGTAGCTGTCCATCAGCGCCTTCGCCACACAGTTGATGAGGAAGGTCTTTCCGGTACCCGGATTTCCCATCAGAATCACGTTGCCATGCCGCTCATCGAAGTTCTGCGTCCAGTCCAGCAGCAGATTCCGGACCTCCGCCATATACTGACGGTTCGTCTTTCCGCCCGCACCATCGATCAGCTCCCGATCATCGAAGCGTGTGAGATCGAAGTGATCGAAGTTCTGTGTTCGTACGATGCGTCCGAGATGAGACTGCTGATAGATAAACTGCATCTGCATCTTTTTGAAGCAGTGACACTTCTCCCCACCGATGAAGCCGGTATCCTGACAGTCCGGACAGGTATACTGCATCTCGAGATAGTCTGCCGGGAAGCCGTTTCGTACGAGCAGTTCCTTCTTCTCCTCGCCGATGGCGCGGATATGGTCCTTCAGGTTCCGAAGCTCCCCCTTCTGTCCCTCCCGCATCAGCTGGAGCGTACGTCCCGCCTCTGCGCGCACAGAAGCCTCCAGAGCCTTCAGCTCCGGAAGCTTCTGATACGCGTCCTTTTTCCGTGCCTCGAGATGCAGCGCATCCTTCATACGACGGACGTCATAGACGTGCATGATTTGATTATACTGTGCATTCGTGAGTGCCATTCTTCATCCTGTCCAGCACACGCTTCTGTGCGATGCTGTCATAATCGATTGCTGACTTTTCGATGTTAAGGAACTTGTTGTTTCTGGAGCTGGAACCACTGGTCTTCTTTTTCGTCTTCTTCTCTTCGAAGGACCTGATCAGCTCCCGTGCCTGTGCCAGCGTGACGATGCCCTGCTCGTGCCAGTTGATCGCAACGGCCTGCAGATACTTGCTGGTCGTCTTCTTGATGCTCGCACAGTACTCAAGCAGATACTCGATAACATCTGCCTGCATGTGGAGATCTTTATACATATACTGAAGCGTCTCCACCTGACGGATGCTCGGAAGTGTCGGCAGCACATGCTTCGCCACAAACAGAATACCGGCGAACTCCTCGTCATCGAACACATCATCGACGGTACCGGAAAGCTTCTCGAGCTTCTGCTCGGCCTGCTCCATCGCCTGTGCCGGAATCGCGGTCGAAGCAGCAGCTGCAGCGCTCTGCGCCTCTGCTTCCGCCTCCATATCGCAGGTCTCGCGAAGCTCTTCGCGAACGAGGGCATCGGTCCCTGCCTTAAAGACGCCCTGCTTCTCCCAATAGCGCACGGCACGCTCGATATCACCGTCGGTCAGGTTCAGTGCATCCGCCGCATCCGTCACCGTAAACTGCTCTCCCTTATGCCGAAGCATCAGAAGATATACTTTTATATAATCCCCGTTCGCCGATCCCAGATACTTATCCAGAAAATCGTTCGAAATACAGGTCGCATGTACCGCAAGGTTATCAACAATATTTGTGCCCATCTCAACTACCCGGTTCTATCTACATTCCGTGATACGGAAATCTACAGTTAAAAAAATCCGATGCAAAATCGATCACGCAGACGTCGTTCTCAAGGTACGCGCCCACCGCAATGCCCGGTGGCAGGACCACCGTTTGCTTCGGTGAAATGATGATAACACAGGGTGCAAAGCTCTTCAACCGATCCAGTCCACAACTTTATCCACCTAAGTTATCCACATCGCGGTGGATAATGTTCACAGCTGAAAAGTCAAGACCTACATCTCGATTCTAAATTGTTTACAATTTTATTGCAATGTGTAAAAGCGCGTAAAATCGATGTCAAGAGCGGCAGCGGATTGTATTTAAATAGTACAATCCGGTGTTTATCCACAGCATAGCGGTGGATTTCCATTAATTACTGTTGATGAAAACTTATTTCTTTTCAGTAAACGCTTACATTTTCTGACAGATCCGTAATACAAAGCGAGGCCAGAACCCGCGTAAGGGGTTCTGGCCTCGTCTGATCAGGCTTCTTCCACGATGGCACCCGGCTGCTTCAGCAGGTCGTCGCCGACCTTATAGATGTCGCCTGCGCCCATCGTAATCAGGACATCCCCCTCCTCTACATGCTGCAGGAGGAAGTCCTCGATGTCTTCAAACTTCGGAATGTAATATACATTTGTATTCTGCTCGAGCATATGCTTCCGTAGATCATCGGAGCTGATACCGATGGTGTTCTTCTCTCGTGCCGCATAGATGTCCGCCAGCACGATCTCATCCGCCTGGCTCAGCGCACCCGCAAAATCATCCAGCAGCGCCGCTGTACGACTGTAGGTATGCGGCTGGAATACGATCCAGAGCTTCCGGTGCGGATACTTCTTCGCCGCCTCGATGGTCGCTGCGATCTCCTGTGGATGATGCGCATAGTCATCGATGATGGTGAAGCCGTTCACACTGCCCTTCTTCTGGAAGCGGCGGTCTGTGCCGGTGAAGCGCTTCAGGCCGCGCAGAATCACCTCCATCGGGATATCGAGAGAACGGGCGACGGCAATCGCTGCAAGAGAGTTATAGATATTATGCTCGCCGGTGACGCCGAGCTCCACCTGTGCCAGCTCTTCGCCCTTATAGAAAAGGGTATAGCTCGGGTGTGCGAACTTATCATAGCTGATGAAGTTTGCCGTATAGTCTGCATCCTTCTCGTGTCCGAAGGTGACTACCCGGCACTTCAGCGCCTGCGTGAAATACTCGCTGTGCTTGATGTCCTTATTGATCACCAGCAGGCCATCCTCCGGCAGCTTCTCTGCAAAGAGCTTAAAACTGTGACGGATATCATCGATGTCCTTAAAAAAGTCGAGGTGATCGGCTTCGACATTCAGGATGACCTCGATGGTCGGGAAGAAGCTGAGAAACGAGTTCGTGTACTCACAGGCTTCCACGACGAAGGTCTCCTGTCCACCGACGCGGATGTTTCCACCGATGTCCTTCAGCATGCCGCCGACAGAAACGGTCGGATCCTTATGCGCCTCGAGCAGGATCTCCGTGATCATCGAGGTCGTGGTCGTCTTTCCATGGGTGCCCGAGACATTAATCGCCTCCTTATAGTTCCGCATGATCTCACCGAGAAGCTGGGCCCGGGTCAGCATCGGGAGATTCTTCTCCTGTGCGGCTCTGAACTCCGGGTTATCCGGGTGAATCGCCGCCGTATAGACGACGACGTCGATGTCATCTGTGATGTTCTCTGCCATCTGCGGATAGTGGACCACCGCGCCCTGCGCTGCCAGCTGGTCGGTCAATGCTGACTCATGGCTGTCGGAGCCGGACACCGGAAACTTCCGTGAGAGCAGGATCTCGGCGAGACCGCTCATGGAAATACCGCCGATACCGATGAAATGAACGTGTACAGGCTTATCAAACTGAATCTGATACATATATTCTCTACCTTCTTATCAATCTCTTATTTCATTGATTTTTTCAACGAGTTCAGCATAATCCCCGCAGTACTTTTTGTAAAGAGGAGAAACAGCATCCCGGAAGCGCTTCTTTTCCCGCTCTGGAAGCACGATTTCGACGGTGCCCTCCCGAAGGCACTTCTCCCGTGCACTCGTTTCACGTGCCGTCCAGAGCTCACGCTCATAGAGGCCGGCCGCATCCGCACAGCGCTGAATCGTCGCCTGATCCTCCGCGGAAAGCTGCTCCCAGGTCGCACTGCTGACGAGCATCAGCTCCGGAACGCGCATATGCTCATCCACGGTATAGTACCGGGCGATTTCGTCATGATGCATCGCCTCGTAGGACGCCCAGTTATTTTCCGCACCGTCGATCTCACCGGTCTGCAGCGCATCCTTGACGGCTTCGTAGACGATCGGCACGGCTTCCGCACCCAGCGCCTCCACCATGTCTTCTGCGAGTTCTGCCTGCTGGACACGGATCTTCATCCCCTGCATGTCCTCGAGGCAGCGGATCGCTTCATCCGTCGTATAGAAATTACGAACACCGGCATCAAACCAGGAAAGTGCAACCATACCGCTTCCCTGGAAGCTGTCCTTCACCTGTGCCCCGATCTCCCCATCCAGTACCCGCCACATATGGTCTCGGTCCTCATATAGATAGGGTAGCTGCAGCACGAGGGTTTCTTCACTATAGTCCGACAGATTCGAGAGCGAGCAACGACAGAAATCGATGCCACCATAGGATACCTGCCGGACCGCTGAAACCTCATCCCCGAGCTCTGCGTTCGGATACACACGTATCTCGATGCGGCCATCGGTTTCCCGATTCACCTGGTCTGCAAAGCGGCGTGCTGCCTGGACGGTCGGATAATTGCCCGTCTGGTTATCGGCATAGCTGAAGACATATTCCGGGGTCTTTTTCTGCCCCTCCTGTGATGTCTGCGGCCGATTCGTCTGTGCGTCTGTGGTCCACGCAGCATCCGTACCCGAAGTCGGTGTCACATCGACGTCACCTGTACTCTGCGCGCTCGTCTTCTTCGGTGCGTCAGCCACGCTGGTACTGCATCCCGGCAGCTGACTCAGCAGAGCGATGCCGCCGAGGCTCAGCAGCAGGCACCTTCTGCGTCCTCTGAAAGAAAAAATCGTCTGTTTCTTCATGTCACTGCGTCTTCTCACTGTCTACCGTCACTTCGTTTTTTTCGCCGGATGGGCCTTCACTGCACTTTCCTCTGCAAACTGCAGGAAGGATTTGCTTTCTTCTTTGCTCTGGAAGGCATAGCCCGGAATCACCAGTCCGTGTCCACGTCCAGTGTACAGTACCGTCAGATTCAGAAAGCGACGAACCGCATAGATTTCCTTCCATGTCAGTGTCTGGTGCTGCTCCCCTACGGTGATATAGATATGCTCCTCCGAAAATGCAAGTTCTGTATCCTCCTGGATCTTCACTGCATTTTTTCTGCATCGAGCAAAAACGATAAGCGGCTGAATGAGCGGGAAATATACCGTACCGATCGCCGAAACGATGAGCCAGCCCATCCAGTGATTTCCGTAGCTGGCACCCGCGAGGACCGCCATCGCGAAGGTAAAGACGGCATTGACCACACCGACCAGTGAGCTGTACTGATAGATCATCGCGAGCTCCCACATCTCCTTCACGCCGTTTCTGTACTTAAAATGATAACGCATGCATGCACCTCTCTTCCTGTTCGCATCCATCTTATAAAAAAAGCACGGCGGATTCAACCGCCGCGCTTTTTAATCGCAAAAATTCACATGTAGACACGCTGCTTACAGCTTGCCGATCATAGAAAGAACACCGGTACCCTGCTGTACATATCCGAAGAGCTTCGGGATGAGGAGGGAGATGTTCGGAATGAAGGTGATCAGCATCAGTGCGACAATCATCATCACATAGAACGGAAGCATCGCTACGACGATCTTCTCCATCGGACGCTTCGCAATCGCTGCACCGATGAACAGAACCGAGCCAACCGGCGGTGTCAGAAGACCGATACCACAGTTGAGAACGAGGATGATGCCATACTGAACCGGATCCATGCCGATATTCATCACAATCGGAAGAAGGATCGGGGTCGAAATCAGGATGATCGGCGCCATATCCATGATGCAGCCGAGGATCAGAAGGATGAGGTTCACGAGCAGTGCGATGACTACCGGGTTATGCGAAACACCGGTGATCAGGTTTGCTGCGAGATCCGGAACATGGAGTCTGGTCAGGCAGTAGCCGAAGATCGAGGAGGTAGAGATGAGGATCAGCACGATACCGAGCGTCTCTACACAGCTGTCGAGGCACGCCCATGCCTGCTTCCAGGTGATACCCTTATAAACGTAAATCGATACAAGCAGTGAGTAGATAACAGCGATCGCAGCAGACTCCGTCGCTGTGAACACGCCGGCTACGACACCGACGACGACGATCAGGATGCACATCAGTGCCCAGATGGAGGTTGCGAGGCTGCGTCCCAGTCTCTTCAGTGAGAACGGCTCACCCTTCGGATAGTGTCTCTTCTTCGAGATGATGTAGGAACCGATCATCAGGGAACCTGCGAGAACAACGCCTGGAAGGTAACCTGCGAGGAAGAGCGAACCGATGGAGATACCACCTGCCGTGGTCGCGTAAATAACCATGTTGTGGGATGGCGGAACCAGCATACCCTCAACAGAGGATGCGATGGTAACCGCCGTTGCAAAGTCCACATCATAACCACGGTTTACCATCATCGGGATCTCAAGAGAGCCGAGGGATGCGGTATCTGCAGAAGCGGATCCGGAGATGCCACCGAAGAAGTAGGATGCCAGGATGTTTACCATGGCGAGACCACCGGTCATCCAGCCGACGAAGGCGTCCGCCAGATCCAGCAGCTTCTCAGAGATACCACCGGTTCCCATGTATACACCCATGGTGATGAAGAACGGAACGGCCATCAGTGAGAATGAAGAAATACCCTTTACCATCTGCTGTGCCACCGTATTCAGCGGAAGTCCCTGGTAAAGCAGGCAGCAGACAGAAGAAAGTGCTACAGAGTACGCAATCGGCACTCTAAGGAAAATCAATGCGAAGAATGTAATCAGGAGAACTGCAATAGCGGTTGTATTTGCCATAATTATTTCGCCTCCTTTTCATCCGGTGTATCAAAATGCATGCCGTCATCCGGCTTATAATTCTTATCCAGAATGTGCTCGATATCGATCACTAAGCGCTCCAGCTCGAAGAAGATCATCGCGAAGCCGGCCAGCGGAATCGGGAAATACATCCACTTCTTACTGAGCCATGGCATGGAGATGAAGGAGCCCTTCGCACCGATGCCGTTTGCATACTTCCAGCCGACGATCAGCATGATGAACGCAAGTACCATGACAGCGATATCATCGAGAAGATCCAGGGCCTTCAGAAGCCCCGTCGGAAGATAACGATCGAAGGTCGTCATACGAATATGTGCATTACGACGGATAGCCAGTGCCGCAGAAAGTACGGACATATAGGCCATCAGTGTCAGGATCGTCTCCTCGCCCCAGCCTGGCGCCGGTAAGAAGGTGAGGTAACGTCCCAGTACAACCCAGGTCATGATGAGGATATCAGCCACGAGAAGCAGCTTACAGAGCACCATGACGATTTTGTAAACCCAATCATAGATTGGCTCAAACTTTTTTAAAGCGTCAAGCATAGAATCCCCCTTCTAAAACTATGAGGTGCTCACGGACACGCCGTGAGCACCTCACTACATGTCATTCGAAAATGACGTTTGGTTGCTTTTGTACAGATTAAGCAAGTGCCTTGATCTGATCAAGCACATCCTTAAGCTCGCCGGTAGCATACTCCTCGGTGATCGGTGCGCATGCAGCCTCCCACTCGGACTTGTCAGAGATCTCGATGACGTTGCAGCCACGACCCTTGAGCTCCTCGAGAACCTTATCCTCAGTCTCAGCAGCGATCTTCTGGCAGTAATCAGAAGCGATCTTGGAAGCCTCGGTGATAACGTCTCTCTGGTTGTCGGTCAGCTTGTTGTTCCAGGACTCATCAGAGATAACAACCTCGATTGCGCCCAGTGTGTGACCATCCAGTGTAAGGTTTGGACCAACCTCGTCGAAACGGTTAGAAGCGTAGTTTGCGATCGGCTGACCAGCACCATCAACCGTGTTTGTCTGAAGTGCGGAGTAAAGCTCGGTCATGGAAACAGATGCAGGGTTTGCACCGAGAGAAGAAACCATCTTCTGCATGATCGGGTCATTGGAAACACGGATCTTCATGTTCTTAAGATCAGCAACGGTAGAAACCGGCTTGCTCTCAACTGTGAAGAAGTGTCTGAAGCCCTCCTCGCCGTAGAAGAGACCCTTAATACCAACACCAGCCTCCTCAGACTCGTTCAGAATCTCTGCACCGAGATCGCTGTGTACGAAGTTCCAGAAATGCTCTCTGGACTCGAAAACGTACGGGAGAGAAAGAAGAACGGACTTGGATGCGCCGTAGGAAGTCAGAGCGAATGCAGAGATACGGGACATATCGATGTCTCCGCCACCGCCGAGCATAGAGTCAAGAACGTCCTGCTCTGCGCCGAGTACGCCGGATGCCTGAAGGTCGATGGTGATGGAACCACCGGAGATCGCCTCAACAGCCTCCTTGAACTTGCTATCCATCTGTCCGCAGATAGTACCCTCGAGCGGGTTAACCTCAGCCATGGTCAGAGTAACCGCCGGATCAGCTGCTGCAGCCTCGTTTACAGTGTACTCACCGTCTGCTGCTGCGGCCTCGGTCGTCTTCTCCTCTGCTGCTGCAGTGGTCTCAGCTGCGGCCTCGGTAGCTGCCTCGGTTGCTGCTGCAGTGGTCGCTGCTGCAGTGGTCTCAGCCGGCTTGGATGAGCCACAGGCTGCAAGAGATGCAACCATGGTTGCGGCGAGAACGCCACTTAAGATTCTCTTCTTCATAATAGATATCCTCCATTTTGTATAATTTTGACAACCACACTCTGCGGATGTCTTTCACACACAAGTACATTATAAAGAACAATCCCGTGCTGAAACAGAGTAAAATTCTGACATTTGCCGTACTATTTTAACATTTTGTTCACATTTGTTATTCACTTTTATCAAAGTACACAAAAAGAGAAGCTATAATCTGTACGCTTTTCACAACAGATTATAGCTTCTCTCACCATTATGACGTTTTTATGAACAATCAGCCCAGCTGATTTCGATACTCGGACGGGCTCATGCCGGTGATCCGGCGAAACACCTTCGTGAAATAATTACTGTCGGCATAGCCGACCCGCTGCCCGACCTCCTTTACATTGCAGGAAAGCTCCGCGAGCGCCTTCTTTGCGAGCTCTACCCTGTACTCTGTCAGATAGGTCACGAAATTCTTTCCGAAGTTCTGCTTGAAGAGCTTACAGAAGTACGCCTCGCTGTAGCCGAAGGCACTTGCGATATCGAGCACGGAGACGTCCTCCATATAATGCGTCTCCACGTAGTGACGCATGCGGGATACGATCCTGTCCTCACCGCTCTCTTCCTGCGCGTGGCCTGCTTCGCCCTCACCGGGCGTTTCCATCCCGGAGGATCCACCTGCCGACGCTTCTGTCTCCACCTGTGGCAGCGGCTGAAGCTGACCCGCCTTCACCTGATCGACATAGTGCATCGCCGAATCAATCGAGAGAAACAGCTCCGTCTCATCATACGGCTTCAGAAGATAATCGAGCGCATGCACGGAAATCGCCTTTCGCGCATAGTCAAACTCGTTAAAGGCGGTCAGAAAGAGGATGGCACAGTTCCGGTCCTTCTGCCGGATCTGCTCCGCTGCCTCCAGTCCCGTGATGCCGGGCATCTCGATGTCCAGCAACAGGATATCCGCCCCCTTTTCCTCATACAGCTTCAGTACCTCGCGTCCGTTCTCCGCCTCGTAAAATTCCGCCGATTCCTCACCGAACTTCTGGCGCAGCTTTTTCAGCAGTACCTTCCGCTCGATGGCCTCATCATCTGCCACCAGGATTCTGTACATATACCTTCTCCTTTCTCATCATGATTTATCTACTGCGGGATCGTCAGTGTGATGCGTGTACCGACGCCTTCCTTTGCGTCAATGCTGAGATCGCCACCCTCCGGATAGAGTGTACGAATCCGGCGATAGATATTGCCGAGACCGATACCGATCCGCGCCGTCTTATTTTCCTCCGGGTTATGCATGCGGGCGTTCAGCGCAGACAGCCGCTCTTCCGCGATGCCCAGTCCGTCGTCCTCGATCAGGAGGGTGACGATCTCGCTCGTCGGATCCTCGGTCACGGTAACCGAGACTGTACCGCCCTGCTCCTTCTTCGACAGACCGTGTACGATGGCATTTTCCACCAGCGGCTGCATCGTAAAGGACGGAATACGAATATGGCTGACGTCTTCCGGCGTGTTCACCTGATACTGTATGCGACTTCCGAAACGCATCTTCTGAAGATACATATAGTTTTCAGCGATGCGAAGTTCCATTTCGATGGGCACGATCTGCTCGCGTGTGTTCAGATTATACCGGAATAGCTGTGCAAGCGACTGCGTCATCTTCTCGGTCGTCGGGGCGTCCTCGAGATCCGCCATGGAGCCGATCATATTCAGTGTATTAAAAAGAAAATGCGGGTTGATCTGACTCTTCAGCAGCTCGAGCCGATTGGCATTGAGCCGTTTCTCCATCTCGCTGTTCTCGAGCTTCTCCTGCTGCAGCAGCTCTGTCATCCGATGATTTTCCTGAATCGTCTGGATATTCTCCTCCATCGCATGCTTCATATCGTTAAAGATCGACACGAGTTCACCGAGATCGTCCCGGTTTTCTACGTGGATATCCTCTCCAGAGAAATCAGAACGGGCGATGCGCTGCGCCTCCTGGCTGAGCTCCCGGACCGGCTTCGCGATGGATTCCTTCATCACGCTGCCCATCTCCACGACGATGACGAGCATAATCAGGGTAAAGTTAATAAAAATAAACGGCAGCACCCGGAAGAGCGGCAGCTTCTCGGTATACGCACTCGAGCCAGCCTCTACGGTCAGCTGCAGCAGCCGGCGGGAATACTGCTCGAGGTAATACTCCCGCTGATTGTATTCATTGAGACGCTTCAGGAAGCCGGTCCGGTTCATGCTGTCAGACAGCATCTCATCACGGAACGCCGCATACTGCTGATATGCGTTTTTTATATTCCAGGTTCGGGCATAGCGCTCCGCTCCGATGACTTCATAGTTAAACGGAAGCGCATCGATCGAACGCTCTGTGTGGTGGATGGCTTTTTCCAAGGTATCCCGTGCCGTTTCAGTACCGGCGGAAACATAGGCGGCGAAGGCATGACCCTCCTCCTCCATCGCCTTCATAAAGGACTGGCAAGCGCGGTTTTCATCGAGGAGCTGACCGTAGTCCCGGAGAGAATAGTTCATCGTGAACATGGCGAAGCCGGCCGAGACCAGTATGATGAATACGATCACAGCCGCAAAGCTCTGCACCTTTCGGTCGATGGACATACGCCACCACTGACGTTTAAACATGCCACTCCTTTCGGATCTCTCCTTCACAGCGCTGCACCTCGCGAAGCAGGTCCTGGGCGGACCACAGGACGGCACCACTTCCCCAGGTGATGACCTGCACTACCTTATCTGAGGTCGCCACGGTGACGTTATACTGCTTCGAGAGCTCGTGGGTCTCCTCCTCGATGTACTCGTCGGCCGTCATCGCTTCCCGCGTGAAGACCACGTAGATATTATGGTACTTCGTCTGCTCTACGACATGTCCTGCCACACGATAGGCATCGAACACGACGATCAGCTCGACACCAGTGTAGCCGGCATAGTTCGAGAGGATATCGAGGAGCTTTCCGCGCGCAGCATCGAGATTCACCGCGGCCAGTGCCTTCAGCTCCTCCCAGGCAAACACGATGTTATAGCCATCCACGAGCAGGTAATTCTTTTTCTTCACCAGCGGTTTCTTCGTCCGGCGGTTCTCTGCGAGGTTTTCTTCCTTTTCCCGTGCACGAATGGTACGCGCACTCGCGATATTCATGTCCTTCGCCCGGTTTTTGATCGGTCCGTAGGTACGCACGAAGATATCCTCGAGCTCCTGATCAGCGATGTAATGACCGCCGTTCTTGTAGCCCTCGTCCTTCTTTCCCTCATGCATACGCTCGAGGCGCAGGGCATCCGCTTCGAAGTCGCGCTTTTCCACCGGGCCATCCAGCTCGAGCGGCGACTCGACATGCATGTAGCTCTCCACCTCGTCAAACGGCACGATGAAGCCGGTACCATGCGCACAGAAGACGGAGGAGCATGGATTCAGGATATCCTGATCCGGGTCATAACCCCGGGCGAGGATCACCTCCTCCGGATTATGACAGCGGTCATAGCCGCTGAAGCGCAGAGAGAGACTGCCTAGCCCCTTCGTGTAGACCATCAGCTCCTGATGGTAGTTTCGCATCCGAACGACCGGTGCGGTACCCTCGAGCACTGCCCGCTCTCCCTTCATCTCTGGCGAACCGAAGTGTGCGTTCATATTCGAGAGATCCGTCATCGCACGGCCGACATACTCGGTCGGAATGTCGAGCATAAAGGCATAGTACGGCTCCAGCAGAATGTTCTCCGCCTTTCGGAGTCCCTGGCGTACCGCACGGTAGGTCGCCTCACGAAAATCGCCACCCTCAGTATGCTTGTTGCTGGCCCGTCCGGCCACGAGTGTGAAGCGAAGATCGGTGACCGGGCTGCCGGTGAGTACACCGATATGTTCACGCTCCTTGAGATGGGTCAGTACGAGACGCTGCCAGTTGATGGCCAGCGCATCGGTGGAGCAGTCGGTTCGGAACTGAAGACCGCTGCCGCGCGGGAGCGGCTCCAGCAGAAGATGCACCTCGGCATAGTGTCGGAGCGGCTCGAAATGACCCACACCCTCGACCGGTCCTGCAATCGTTTCCTGGTACAGGATGCGACCGGCCGAAAATCCGATCTCGATGCCATAGCGTTCCTTCACCATACGCTTCAGGATCTCGGTCTGGACCTCACCCATGAGATGAATGTGAATCTCCTTCTGCGCACTGTCCCAGCGGATATGGAGCTCCGGGAATTCGTCGGCGAGCGACTGCAGCTTTCGATAGAGCTCCAGCGCATCCACATCTTCGGATACGAGCTGATAGTCCAGCACCGGGCACAGACTCGGGTCACGTCCTGCCGGCTCACAGCCGAGGCTGTCGCCGGTTTTCAGTCCCGGAAGATCCGGGATCGCCACGACAGATCCGGCTTCCGCCGTATCCGCAGTGGTATACTTCACACCGCTGTAGAAACGAAGCTCCGGCACCTTCTCGCCCGGCAGAAGCTCGGTACGCACCTTCAGCTCGCCACCGGTAATCTTCATATAGGAAAGGCGATGGCCCTGCGCATCCCGTCCGATCTTAAACACGCGGGCCCCGAAGCTCGTCGGATAGAGCGGAATTTCGATCAGCTGGTACATCCCCTGGAGCAGTGCCTCCACGCCATCGCCCTTCAGGGCCGAGCCGAAAAACACCGGAAAGAGCTTCCGGTCGAGGATCATGTTCCGTACATCCTTCGGCTCGAGGACACCGGTTTCGAAAAAGCGCTCCATGCAGTGCTCGTCACACATGGCGATATTTTCCTTCAGTGCGTCGGACATCGCATAGCGACCGGCCTCGCTGAAATCAACGAGGCTCATACCGAAGTGCTTTTCCAGATCCGCCATCAGGGCCGGCTTCTCCGTCCCCGGTTGATCCATCTTGTTTACGAACACGAAACACGGAACATGGTAGCGTTCCAGTAGACGCCATAAGGTCTCGGTGTGTCCCTGTACACCATCGGCACCATTGATCACGAGGATCGCATAATCCATCACGGACAGGGTCTTCTCCATCTCGGCGGAAAAATCCACATGTCCTGGCGTATCGAGGAGGGTCACCGCGATATCCTGAAGCTGAAAGCTCGCCATCTTCGAAAAGATGGTGATGCCGCGTTCCTTCTCCATCTGGTCTGTATCGAGGTAGGCATCACCTTTATCGACACGCCCCGGCTTCTGGATGCGTCCGGAGCTGTAGAGGATCTGCTCCGAGAGGGTCGTCTTTCCTGCATCTACATGCGCAAGGATGCCCAGCACCAGGCGTTTCGTATACTTATCTGCCATCTCGTTTTCTCCTGCTCTTCCTGTGCTGCCAGATTTACTTCGGCAGCTTCAGTTCATCCTTATACTGTGTTGTGAAGATCCTGCGCAGCTCATCCACGACCTGTCCCAGGCTTTTGCCGCGCTCGTCGATGCGGATATCCGCATACTTTTCATAGAGGCGGGTGCGTTCATCATACAGGTCCTTCAGTGTGTATCCATCCGGAATCGCGACGCCACGGTCGACGATGTTCCCGATGCGGCGTACCATCTCATCGTAACTGATGTCGAGGTAGACGACCTTACCGATGGAACGGAGGTGCTGCATCGCCCAGTCCTCGTAACAGATGGAGCCGCCCGGTGCGATAACCGAGTTCTCTACATCGAGACCTGCCGCGATATCACCTTCGACCTGCAGGAAACCCTGCTGTCCTTTTTCAGCGATGATTTCCTTCAGAAGCTTCCCCGTCTTCTCCTGGATGACGATATCGACATCCACGAAGTTCATCCCCAATCGCTTCGCCAGCAGTACACCGACGGTGGACTTGCCGCTGGATGGCATTCCGATCATCGTAATATTCATAGTGTCTCCTCTCTGTTCTGTTATAACGTCTGAAGGGCGGACTTCAGCCTCCGCTCGCCGGAGCCAGAAGTCCGCCCTACGGCACATTCGGCATGACTGTCTTTCCAGACTGCATAAATTTCTGTTTACAGCTGTTCGGCGAAAAGGGTGAGCTGTGGCACGAGCTGCTTCTTACGGGAAACAACGCCCGGAAGCTCGACAGACCAGGCATCGACCGCCTTCCCGTCTTCGCCTCGTGCAGGTCTCCGCACCGATTCTACAGCGAAGGCATTGTTCACGAGCGGACCTGCGCCGGATCCGATGGCCAGGAGGTCGGTACTGCGCTCGAGGATGTTGGTCAGCATGATGAAGCTCATGTCGATCCCCTCGATCTTCATCGCCTCAAGGGCGAAATCCTCCAGCTTGTCCTTCATGCTTTCGAGCTCTTCCTTATTCAGGGAGGTCACCTGGCTGACACCGAAGTCGACCTTGCCTGCCTTGAAGTGCTTGAAATCCTGGTAGAAGATTTCCTTGATGGTTTTTCCCTTCAGGTTCGAGCCGGCGGAGAACATATCGAAGGCGTACTTCTCGATATCGACACCGACGATCTCCGCGAGCTCACGTGCGGTCTTCTCGTCCTTCGGCGTGCAGGTCGGCGAGCGGAAGAGCAGGGTGTCGGAGATGATCGCAGACATCAGAAGACCTGCCGTCGTACGATCGATCTCTACGCCGCTCTCACGGTACATCATCGTGATGATCGTCGAGCAGCAGCCGAGCGGCTGGTTTCGGAAGTATACCGGGGACATGGTCTGCACGGCACCGATCTTATGGTGATCGATGATCTCGAGGATGTCGGCAGATTCGATGCCCTCGACCGCCTGTCCGGCTTCGTTATGATCCACGAGGATGACCTGCTTGCCATGATTTCCGAGGAGATTTCGGCGGGAAATCATGCCGAGGTAGGTACCGTCCTTACTGAGAACCGGGAAATCACGGTGACGCTTGTTCGCCATGATGTCATGGATATCATCCACGAAGTCGTCCTCGGTGAAGGTGATAAGATCATCCTCCGTCATGAAGTAGTTGATCGGCATCGACTGGTTGATGAGTCGCGCTGCGGTATAGGCGTCGTAGCTGGTGACCATGATGATCATACCGTTCTGCTCGGCCAGTGCCTTGATGGTCGGAGAAACATCGGCGCCCTCACAGATGATGATGCAGTCGGCACCGTTATCCATCGCAGAGAGCTGATTCTCCGCACGGTTTCCGAGGATGACGATGTCGTGCTTCTCGATATAGTAGGACATCATCTCCGGGTTTGCGGCTGCGATCAGCACCTTACCCTCGGTGCAGAAGCGCTTGACATCACCGGTAACGACGGTCGCCTCCAGTGTTTCCTGGATATTTGAAAACTGTGTATGTGCCTTCGAGATGATCTGCGAGTCATAGACATTGAAATAGGACTTCGCGATATCGCCGATGGTGATGACGCCTTCAAGGGCGTTCCGTTTCGTGACGACTGGAAGGGTGACGACATTGCCCTCGTTCATGATGGTCCATGCCTTCTTGAGGGACATGTTTCTATTTACACCCGGTGTCTGACGGTACTCGATATCGGAGACCTGGGTCTTTACGGTGGTGATCAGCCGTGGTTCTGGAACCTCGAAGTAATCGAGGACGAAGGCGGTCTCACGGGATGGCTCGCCGGCGCGGCAAGGGATGTACTTACAGCTGCCGGTGATTTTATTTTTCAGGTTTGCGTATGCGATCGCAGCGCAGATGGAGTCGGTATCCGGGTTACGATGGCCCGTGACCAGCACCTCACGCTCCGTGTTGTGTGGGATCAGTGTTTTATTTTTCGGCATGTATTCTCCTCACAGATAAAGCCAGTTTTACTTATTATACGTTACCACAAATGCGACGGCAACTCAATGCAGGTACTCGAAAAGGGACATGGCACGTAACTGCCGAAATATTTCGGAAAACAAAAATCGTTTACTGTTTGTTCATAATTTATTCACATTTCGATACTATATTAACAATGTACAGAAAAGTTAGACGAAGTCAGCAGACTGTACGATATGGATTTTGGTATTTTTCTCCAATTGATAGATTTTTCATAATTGCCCCGGTGGAGCTTCGGCTCCACCGGGGTCTCCTCATTTCAGGGAGAAATAAAAGAAATCCCTGCGGGTGTATCACCTGCAGGGATTTTTCTGTATTCGTGATGACGATTCTGATTTACTTCGCGTAGTCGACAGCGCGGGATTCGCGGATCACGTTGACCTTGATGACGCCAGGATACTGCATCTGATCCTGGATCTGCTTCGCGATGTCGTGTGCCATGATCGTCATGTCATCGTCGGATACCTGATCCGGAACAACCATGATACGTACTTCTCGTCCGGCCTGAACGGCGAAGGACTTCTCGACGCCCTTGTAGGAGTTCGTGATATCCTCGAGCTCCTTCAGACGGTTCGTGTAGGTCTCGAGGGACTTACGACGGGCACCCGGACGGGCTGCGGAAATCGCATCCGCTGCGGCGACGAGGCAGGCAATCAGGGATGTCGGCTCAGTGCCGCCATGATGTGATGCCACGGTGTTGATGACCACCTCCGGCTCATGGTACTTCTTACAGAGATCGACGCCGAGCTGGACATGCGTTCCCTCCATATCATGATCGATGGCCTTACCGATATCATGCAGCAGACCGGCTCTCTTCGCCATACGAACATCGAGTCCGAGCTCCTCGGCGAGGAGTCCGGAAATCTGTGCGACCTCGACGGAGTGACGCAGTGCATTCTGACCATAGGAGGTACGGAACTTCATACGGCCGAGAAGCTTCACCAGCTCCGGATTCAGACCGTGTACGCCGACCTCGAGGACAGCGGCATCACCCTCCTCACGGATGGTTTCGTCGACTTCCTTCTGTGCCTTCTCTACGACCTCTTCGATTCTCGCCGGATGGATACGTCCATCGACAATGAGCTTCTCGAGGGCGATTCTTGCGACCTCTCGACGTACCGGATCAAATCCGGAAAGGACAACCGCCTCCGGCGTATCGTCGACGATTAGCTCTACGCCGGTCAGCTGCTCCAGTGTACGGATATTACGTCCCTCACGGCCGATGATGCGGCCCTTCATATCATCATTCGGAAGCTGCACGACGGAAACGGTCGACTCGGTCACCTGATCAGCTGCACAACGCTGAATCGCATCCACGATATAGTTGCGGGCACTCTTTTCAGCCTCTTCCTTCGCCTGATTATCATACTCGCGAATCATCTTCGCATAATCGTGCTTCGTGTCCTCTTCAAGGGACTTCAGAAGCTCTGACTTCGCCTGATCTCTCGTGAGACCGGACACACGCTCGAGCTCCGTCACCTTCTGATTATGCAGCTCGTCGATCTCGGCTTCCTTCTGCTGCATCCGATCCTGCTGCATCCGGAGTTCCTGCTCCTTCTGATCCAGGGCCACAGCCTTTTTCTCAGAGGCTTCCTCTCTCTTCAGCATACGATGCTCGAGATCGGATACCTCCTTACGACGGTCCTTGATCTCCTTATCAAGATCGTTTTTCGCCTTTAACGCCTCTTCCTTCGTCTCGAGAAGAGCTTCACGCTTCTTATTCTCAGCTGTTCTGATCGCATCATCGATGATCTCTCTGGATTTTTTCTCAGCAGAGCCGACTGTCTTTTCGAAGTCGCTCTTTGCCTTGTTTGTTCCAGCGAAGAACATGATGAGGCCCACCACAACGGCCACTGCCACAACGATAACGATGGTCACTTTGTGTTCCTCCTTCACTATTATGTTGTTAATGTACAAACAGATATGTGAACGAGTCAAAACGGCAGACTGTCCGTCCCGGCCCAGACCAATTCTATTTATAATACAGCTTATATTTGAAATTATTTTCAAATTACATTAACTCAACCATTTAATTTTATATAAATATAACAATCATGTCAACAAAAAGGGGAAGAACAAAAAACTGCCCGCAGCAAGCTGCGAACAGTTTTTCATACATAGCGTTTCCTATGCGATGGACGCTTCGACACCGTCCAGGGTCTTATAAAGCAGTGTATACAGTGCATGGATTTCATCCTTCTGAAGCTGCATACATGCGTTGATTTCCTGCGGAATATCGAGTGCGTCTTCCCGAAGCGCTTCACCCTTCTCGGTGATGGAGACATCCAGCGCACGCTCGTCGCTGTGAGAGCGGGCCCGTCGGATGAGTCCCTTCGTTTCGAGTCGCTTCAGCAGCGGGGTCAATGTACCGGAATCCAGGTACAGATTCTCTCCAAGCGTCTTTACGTTCACACTTTTCTTCTCCCATAACACCATCATCACGATGTACTGCGTATAGGTCAGATCCAGTTTATCCAGGAACGGCTTATAGTGCCGTACGACCTCCTTCGCACATGCATAGAGCGGGAAGCAAAGCTGGTTTTCCAGTTTTAAGCAATCGTATTTATCTGCCATGATACCCTCCGGCTTTTTTTCGTCACGAATCGGTATCTTAGCATATGTGGCCTGGGCATGCAATTATATTTTGCACGACAGATCTGCTCCGCAGTAACGAGTCACATCTCAGGCAGCAGGGGCCCGGAGGGGCGGCAACGGAGGCGCAATACTCCGAGTCCTCCCTACTGCCCGAACCGTGATCGTAACGAAAAGAGAAGATGCACGAGAAAGGCTCCGAGGACGACGCAACCGAGGTACAGAAGGATCCCGGCCGGGCGTCCGATGACGGCATCGATGGAACGAAATACCGGCTGAGAGCTGAGATGATATGGCGTAATGTAGAACATATCACAGTCGCCATAGCGGTGCAGTGCGATGTTGATGAGCTCTGCGAGGACGGCGGCGATGCCGAAAATCGGGAGGGTACGCCGGAATCCCCGACAGGATCTGTCCGAAAGTCCAGTGGCATGAATATAGAGCGCCGTCAGCAGCATCACGATATGCCAGATGAAGCCATGAGCCGTCAGCAGCGGATGTCCCGGATGCATGAGGCCTTCATGTACGATCAGTGCCAGTGCACCGCCGAGAAAGCCGTAGTCCTGCAGAAAGGTCAGGAGGGCACGTTTGAGGATGAAGGCACGCCGCCCTGTATGCTTCCGCAGCATACCATAAAGGAGGGCGAGGTACATCGGGAGGGAACAGAGCTGAAACGGGAAGTACCAGACATTATACTGTCCGCCCTCCACGAGAAGCCACAGCGTCAGCTGCTTCCAGAGCTCCATCGCGATCAGCACGATGCCAGCGACGACGACCGGCTTTCCATACATCCGATCCCGCGCCAACGCCTCTCGCATCCCGGATTCACTGTTTTCAGATTTCATTACGGATGTTGCTTTTTCAGATTCTGTTGTATCTGCCCTGTTCTTCATCTTCTCATGCAGCCTCTCACGTACGTATGCGTCCGCGCATCGATGCCGATGCTTCATCCCCATCTTTTACGCTTCCTGTGATCATCTGTCAAGGCTGCAGGGGGAAGAAGCTACAGGCTTTCTTCAGCATCGAGCGCCAGTGCCCGCGTCACGAGCTCATAACTGAAGCCCTTCCGGAGCAGTGCGGCATAGAGCTTCCGCTTCTCCTCTACGCCGAGTGCCTCCGTATCCTTACACTTCTTACGAATCGCCCGCTGCACGGCTGCAAGCTCCGCGTCGCCGGCACGCTGCTCGTCTGCGCGGAAGGCATCCATCGCCGCGCGGATCTCCGCCTGTCCGACGCCCCGCTGGTAGAGCTTCTGCTCGATCTCCCGGAGCGACTTCTGTCCGGCATAGGTTTTAATCAGCTGCTCGGCGAAACGACGGTCATCGATGTACCCATAGCTCTTCAGCATCTTCATCGCTTCATCGATGATGTCCTCTGTGTATTTTCCAGATTTCCGAAGCTTCTCCCGAAGACGGGACTCGCTCTTCTCTGCGTGCTCGATGAGATAGAGGCAGCGCTCCTTGCAGCGATTCACGAGCTTCTCCCGCTCGCTCAGCTGATCCGAATCCAGCACATAACGCTCCCCGCTGCCATGTTCTCTCTGAAAATCTTCCAGACTTTTCAATTCATCTTCCTTTCACATACAGCTGACCGAAGACATGAAAACGTTCCGTGGTCCGATCATGCGTGAAAACCGATTGCTCTTTTCTATCATATACAGAAAAAGCCAGCCGGATCATCCAAAAGGATCATCCGGCTGATGATTATCATGCTTACATCCGCACTTCTCTCACTCACTGATACGTACCTGGGTTATAGAGTATCTGCGTTCTTTATACTTCATCCTGTTCTTCCGTGTCTGCATCCGGCATCTGCTGCGCAGCCGCAGCCGCCGCCTCAGCAAACTCGTCCTTCGGCAGGCCGTACTTCTCGCGTACGAGACCTTCGATCTCCGCCATGATCGCCGGATTCTGACGGAGGTACTCCTTCGCATTCTCACGGCCCTGTCCGATCTTTTCGCCATTATAGGCGAACCATGCTCCGGACTTCTCGACGATGTTCTCATTGACCGCAAGATCCAGGACGTCACCGGCCTTCGAGATACCCTCGCCGAACATAACATCGAACTCTGCCTGCTTAAACGGCGGGGCGATCTTGTTCTTTACCACCTTTACACGTACACGGTTACCGGCGGCATCCCCGTTCTGTTTCAGGGTCTCCACCCGACGGATATCCAGTCGTACGGAGGCGTAGAACTTCAGTGCCCGTCCACCGGTCGTCGTCTCCGGGCTTCCAAACATCACGCCGACCTTCTCACGCAGCTGGTTGATGAAGATCAGGATACAGTTCGACTTCGCGATGACCGCCGTCAGCTTACGAAGCGCCTGCGACATGAGTCGAGCCTGCAGACCGACATGGCTGTCGCCCATCTCACCATCGATCTCCGCCTTCGGAACGAGGGCTGCGACCGAGTCGATGACCAGGATGTCGATCGCGCCGGAGCGCACCATCGTCTCGGCGATCTCCAGTGCCTGCTCACCGGAATCCGGCTGGGAAATATAGAGATTATCGATATCAACGCCGATGTTCTGCGCGTACTTCGGATCCAGTGCATGCTCTGCATCGACGAAGCCCGCGATCCCGCCACGCTTCTGTACCTCGGCCACGGCATGGAGCGCGAGCGTCGTCTTACCAGAGGACTCCGGTCCATAGATTTCGATGATTCTTCCCTTCGGGTAGCCTCCGGCACCGAGCGCGATATCCAGGGAAAGGGATCCGGTCGGTACGGTTTCGATATTTAGATTTGCGGCGGACTCACCAAGCTTCATGATCGAGCCCTTACCAAAATTCTTTTCGATCTGTGTGAGTGCCACATCCAGGGCCTTCAGCTTCTGCTCATGATCCTGATTATAGTCAACCGGTGCCTTACTGGTCTTCGCTGCCATGTCTATCCTCCATAAAAACGTATGTTCTTTTAATTTGTTATTTTAAGCTTAAATTCCGTCACTGTCAAGGAGTATACGCTTTCCTTTTCCTTTGCACGAAGTATAGCATAGTGTTTATTCTTTGAATATAGTCGTTATGCAGACCATAGTCTGTCTGCGGACCATAGTTCTAGTCTGCAGACAGACCAGAAAAAACGATGCACAAAACCCGCACAGGAGACGCTTTTTCAAGCTTCCGACATCCCGTATCCTAGCACACGGGGCGCGCATAATTTTGCACATCGTTCATTAAAAAATTTATTACAGTCAAGACTGGAACCCGGTGTCTCTTCCGAAGGTGCATCGGGAACCACCATACCACGATGAAAGCGAAGGGCTCACAGAATGCCCTGCAGTGCGTTCTGGTAGTTCAGCACCGCCGCGGAAGCGTTGATGGCGGACATGTCCGCCTGCATCTTCGATGCGATATACTGCATCGATGCGGCCTTATAATCCGTGAGGCTCATCATGCCGGCCGCCAGCATACGCTCCGCCGAGGCCTTCTGCCGGTCCGCGATCTGGAAGCCGAGCTGCGCCGACTCCGCAGTCGTCCCCGCCTGCACGGCCGTGTTATAGAGCTCCGTCATCGTAATATTGAGGTTCTGCTCTGCCGATCTCCGCTGGATATCCGTCGCGGTATAGCCGGTGATGTTCTTGTCGACCGTCCCCATCGCACTACCATAGGCTACATTATGCAGCCGTGCCTCGGCGATGTCCGCCTCGAGGTTCCGACCGGCCATGAAGCTCGCGTCATACGCCGGAAGCTTTCCGATCGTCACCTTCGCGGTATCCGCCGCATTCCATCCGAGCGTCAGCGCGATGGCATCCTTCACGGAACGAAGCTTCTCCTCGGTGTCGGAGAGGCTCAGCTTCGCGCCCTCGAGATTCACCTTCGCCTGCTGTACCTCGAGTGCCGTCGCCGAACCGAGGGCCTGCTGCCGCACAGCACGCTCATACATCCCTTCGTACATCCCGACCTGATCCGCGTACATCTCCCGGAGCTCCACGAGACTCTGGTAGCCCACGAAAGCACCGTTCATGCCGGATATCAGGGCCACCTTCGTCGGGTGCAGTCCCTGCTTCATCTTCGTCACGAGGGTTGAAATACCACTTTCCATCTGGTTCTTCGCATAGGTGGGTGACGCGCTGTTCGTGGAGCTGATGGCATATTCCATGCCCTTTATCTGCATAAGATACGCCTGCTTCTCTTCCTCACTCGTGCTGTCCGCCGCCTTTTCCTGCAGATCCGATATGGTGTCTCTCAGATCACTGATCGCACTCGACAGCGCATCCACCACCTGCACCATACCGTTGGCTCGTCCATCGATCATCGCCGTCTGCGTGCGCCCGATGATGCTCCGGTACTCCACGAGATCCGGGATCTCGCTGTACTCGATCACATCATCCATGAGCGCTGCCCAGGTGGCGTCATCCATCCCGTCCGGACGCCCCGAGGCATCCTGCCCCGTCAGCGTGTGGCTCTCACCGTACAGCGGATGGCTGACGGTCGTGGTCGCGGCCAATGCAGGCGATCCTAAGCCGTAGGCACCGAGCGTCAGGATCAGCAGCGCGGTCATATATTTTTTCTTCTTCATCGTCACTCTCCTGTTTATACGATCAGATCATCGTCGTGCAGGCACGCTTACGGCCTGCGCAGCCATGCAACTCCGGCGTACCTTGTACGCCCTCTCCACGCTGATCGATCCGATGCATCTTATCCTGTACTTCAGGACGCACTGCTGCCCGCGAGGCCATCCCGGCCGGCGAGGTAGCTGAAGTATGCACTCTGAAGCGCATAGCGATCGAGCTTCACGGTATATTCTGCTGCCGCCGCACTGTACTGTGCATCCTCGAGATCACGCGCACTCGCTGCGCCTGCTGCGTAGCTGCGGTTCACACGTCCGAGGGTCGTCTGCTGATTCTGAAGATTCAGCTCCGCCTTCCGAAGCTCATTCTGTGCACTCAGGACGGCGTTGTAGCGGGCCGTCATGTTTGACTGCACCTGATTCTCGTCGTTCGTCACGGTGATCTGCGTCGTGTTCTTCGTGCCGTCGCTCTCGGCGAGCGCGAGCTTCCGCTGATCGATGCGCAGCTGATAATTATTCTGAAGTGCCGTCTGCGTATCCTGGGCGAGATCGATTGCCGCGATCATCGCGTCCGTCACCTCCGGCACCGCACAGATCTGCGGCGTCGCATCATAGTTCCAGCCGAGGTTCACGAGCACGGTCTGCCGTGCCTTCGCGGCATCCGCGGTCGCGGCCTGCAGCGCAGCCTCGGCATCCTTCGCCGTCTTCTGTGCCGTCAGCACCTCGAGCTCCGTACCAGTGCCCGCCTGCAGCTTCCGCTCGGCAACGCCGATCTTCGTCTCGTTATACTCCGCCGTCAGCTGATCGAGCTCCTTCGTAAGCTCCGAGGTATAGATCGCGATGATCTGCTGCCGGATGGCCTCCGTCATGTTCCGCTCGGTCTTCTGATTCGTGAGCTCCACGATCTGACGGTCCGAATTCTGAATCGTCGTTTCGATCCCCGCGAGCGAGGTACTCCGGGTCATCTCTGCCGTGGCATCCGAGATGTCTCCGTTTCCCAGCGAATTCGAATACGTGTTCTCGATGGCGTCGAGAACATCATCGTAGTCGAGGTCATAGGTGCCGCTGTTCTCGTTATTCCGATAGTTCAGCCACATCGCCGACACCGTCGGATTGTACTCATGCACGAGGTCCTGCAGCTCATCCCAGCTGATCACATCATCACGCAGCGTCGCCCACTGCTCCGCCGTCCGCTCCCGCTCATAGGAGGTCTGCGCCGGCGCATAGTCCACCGTCGCGCCCGTCACGGCGAGGGCCTGTCCGGACATCGCCATGCTGAGCACGAGCGTCAGGGTGGTCATCTGCTTTCTGCTTTTCTTCATTGAACTCTCCTTTTCGACGGACCGTCACATCCCGGCGGTCCGCCGCCTGTTTCTGCCAATGCAGGTATCCTGTCACGTTTCCGTGGCTATTTTATCACGAGTTAGCATGTACTAACAGCTTTTAATCTGGAAATCCGTCGGTCATATCCGAATCGTTCATCGGGGTCGGATCGTCGTCCGGAGTACCGTAGCGCTCCCACTCCGATGCAGCTTTCTGCTGATAATACTCGGCCGGATTACGGTCAATCATATAGCCGGCCTCCGGAACATCCCGCTCGACGTTTCTCTTTCGCTTATCCATGACCGCATAGTAGGTCGGCAGCATCAGAAGGGCGAGGATGGTCGAGGCGGTGAGACCACCGACGTCGACGAGGGCGAGGCCCTGCATCATCTGTCCGTTGTCACCGATCCCTATCGCCATCGGCACCATGGAGATGACGGTCGTGAGGGTCGTCATCAGGATCGGGCGGAGTCGCGTCGCACCGGCCTCGATGAGGGCACGCTGGAGCGGCATCGCCATACGGTACTGGTTCACGGTATCGACATAGAGGATACCGTTGTTTACGACGGTACCGATCAGCATCAGGAAGCCGAGGAGGGATGGCATGGAAATCGTTGCATCCACGATCCACAGCAGGAAGAAGGAACCGATCAGCGCAAACGGCAGGGTCGTCATGACCATGAACGAGAAGCGCATCGACTCAAACTGTGCCGCCATGACCACCCAGATCAGGAAGATCGCGATGACGATGGCCATGCCCAGCGAGCTGAACTCCTCCATCATCATTTTCGTGCTGGAGCTCTCTGCGTAGCCGATGCCGTTCGTGAGGTACTTCGCCATGACCTCCTGATCGATGGTCTTCGAGGTCATTTTATCCGCGAGATCCGTGTAATCCGCCGTGATGGTCAGCTGATACTTACGATCATCACGTACGATGGTCGCCGGAGAATCCTCGAACTTAATATCACAGAGATCCTTCAGCTGTACCTGAGCGCCGGTTGGCGTGCTCAGGAAGATATCCTCTACCTTCTGAAGATGGTCATACTCATCCTTCGGATACTCGACCTTGACATCCACATCCTCATCGTCGACCTGCATGGTCATGGCCTTCGTACCGGAAAGCATACTGTAGAGCTGCTGGCCGACCTGTACCGGGGTGAGGCCCTCGGCGGCTGCCTTGATCGGATCGACATGGAACTTGATGAGCGGTGCCGCATTCTCGAGCGAGGAGTGGACGGCGGTAACATCCTTCCGCTGACGAAGCTCGTCAACGATCTGATCGGAGGCCTCCTTCAGCTTGCCATAGTTCGTCGAGGTGATGATCGTAGAGTAGGTATCGTTCGAAGTCGACATCGTCGACATCATACTGTAGGACTCGACGGTGATGACCGCATCCTTCGTGCCATCGAGGGCCTTCCGCCATTCGTTCGCCTTTTCCTTCGTGGACATGCTGCGATCCTTCTTCAGGTACGCCGTCACACTGTTGCCGCCACTGCTCATCATGGACATCATGCCCGAGCTGCCGGCGCTCACCATATAGTCCTCGGTGTCCGGATCGGCAGCGACCATGGCCTCGATGTTCTGAAGGATCTTATCTACCTCCTCGATTTTGAGACCTGGCTTCGTCGAAACCGTGATATCGATCTGGCCCTGATCGGTCTGCGGCATCATCTCCCTACGGATCTGGGATGCCAGAAGGAAGGACAGAATCAGGAGCCCGACGGTCGAGAGAAGCACCATCTTCTTATGCCGAAGCAGCTTCTCCATGATCCGGCGATAGCCACCCTGCATGCTGCGGACCGCCTTATAGGCCGGTGCCTTCGTGTTCTCCTTCGGCTTATAGAAGACGAAGCAGAGCGGCACGACGGAAACCGCCGAAATCAGCGAGGCGATCATACAGAACACGATGGTGAAGCCGAGCGGTGCGAAGAACTGTCCCGACAGCCCAGACATGAAGCCGAGCGGCAGGAATACGACGCAGGTCGTGACGGTCGATCCGAGAACGGATTCTCCGACCGTCTTTACGGCCTCGACCGCTGCGCTGCGCCGCGTCTTCACGCCGATCGCCACATACTTATCCATCGCACGGAAGCAGGCCTCCAGGACGACGATCGAGTTGTCGACCATCATGCCGACACCGAGCACCAGCGCAGACATCGTGATCATGTTGAGGGAGTAGCCCATCGCCCACATCGCGATGAGGGCCGTCAGGATCGAGATCGGGATGGAGGTACCGACGATGAGGGATGCCTTCCAGTCACCGAAGAAGATGAAGATGATGACCATCGAGATGATGACGGCAGCGATCATGGTCTGGAAAACGGATGAGAGTGAGCTCTTGATCATATCGGCCTCATCCTGCACGACGATGATGTCGAGGTTCTCGTCCTTCGCCTTCAGCTCGTTCACTTCGGACATCACTTCCTTCGACATGGAAACAGCGGAGGAGTCCTGGGTCTTCGTGATGCTCAGCATCATCGTATCGTTGCCATCATAACGGCCGATGGCCGCCTTGTCCTCCAGTGCGAGCTGCACGAGGGCGATGTCCTTCAGGTAGATCGTACTGCCGTTTCCGGTGACGATCGGGATATTCTGAAGCGACTGCACATCCGGGTAGCTGACCGAGGTGGTGACGGAAAGATCCTGGCTGCCGACGCTGGTCGTACCCGCCGGATAGCTGAAATCTGCGGCACTGACAAGCTGTGCCACGGTCGACATGGAAAGATGATACTGCTTCAGCTTCTCCGGAATCAGCTGGATCTGTACATACTGCTTCTGTCCGCCGGTCGTATCCACCGACGCAACCGTGCTCAGCTTGTTGAACTCCGGTGCGATGTCATTCTCGACGTAGTTGTACATGTTTTCCTGCGTCGGATTCTGGATGGTGAGGTACATGGACGGCTGTCCGTTCATGCTCATCTCGAGGAAGGTCGGATCATCTGCGCCATCCGGAAGCTTCGACTTGATGGAATCCATTTTCTTCTTCAGCGCATCATAGGCCTCATCCATATCCGTACCATACTCATACTGGATGATGGTCATGCCGTAGTTTTCTGCGGAACGGGAGGTGACCTCCTTCACATCCGACAGGACGGATACACCGTCCTCGATCGGCTTCGTGATCAGCTTATCCACATCCTCCGGTGACGCGCCCGCATAGGTCGTGGTGACGATCATCATCGGCATCTCGATGTCGGACATGAGCTCCATCTTCTGGTTCGTGATGGACATGAATCCGAAGAAGATCAGACTGACGACCACGAGGAAGGTGGTAACCGGTTTTTTCAGGACAAATTCGGTTATTTTATGCATAGTATTCTCTCCTCAGGTTCAGTCTGCTGCGTGGGTCTCTTCCGTCTCTGCACCTGTGGATGCATCCTCGGTCGTCTGGCCATCCGCATCCACGATGCGGACCTCGGCACCATCATAGATGTCATCGGTCCAGCTGTTCACGATCTGCTCCGTGCCATCGAGGCCATCCGTCACTTCATAATACTGATCATCGGAGATACCGGTGGTGATGAAGACACGCTTCACGAGGCCATTTTCATAGGTGTACACGTATGGATTTCCACCGGAATAGTACACCGCATCCACTGGCACGAGAAGGGCATGGTCCGCCTTCGCGGCAACCAGGGAAAGCTTCGTGCTGCTGCCGTCGGAAAGCGCACCGGCACCGGAAAGGGTCGCCTCCACCGGGAAGAGGCCCGACTGCGGATCCACGAGCTTCGTCAGCTTCGTGATCGTACCACTGTAGCTTGTGCCGTTCTTCTCTACGGTTACGGTCTGGCCCATCGTCAGGTTCTGAAGGACCTCCTCGGTCACGTTAAACTTGACGACCTTTGCGCCGGTACCGGTGATGACGCAGAGCTGAGAGGACTGGGACACCATACCGTGCAGGGTCATGTTCTGGTTCTGTACGACGCCGGCTGCCGGTGCGGTCACCGTAGCAAACTCCACCTGGGTCTCATAGTTCAGCTTCGCACTCGCCGCCTGGGCCTTCGCAGCATCCACCTGAGAAGTTGCGGCCTTCGCGGAGTTCGCGGTCTGGTTATAACTCTGCACCGAGATATCGCCGGACTCGTAGAGCGGTGTCATACGATTCACCGCATCCTGCGCCGTCGCGGCCTGCTGCGAAGCCGCCTGAACGGAAGCATTGGCCGCCTCCATCTGAGACTTCGCGGCGTCGATCTGCTTCTGGTTATCGATCTTCGCGATCGGCGCGCCCTCCTCAACGGACTGGCCGTTCTGAACATAGATCTCGACGAGTTCACCGGCCACCTTCGGGGTGATATAGTAGGTGTCGGACGGCTGAACCGTACCCATAAGCGCGGTCGTCTGCTCGATGCTTCCCTCCGTCGCCGTGGTCAGCGTGACCGCCGGCAGTCCCTTCGTCTGCATCTCCTCCTGTGGCTTCATCATGCGCGTCGCCACGAGCCCTGCAAAGCCGAGTACGACGACGGCAGCGATGGCGATCTTTACCTGTTTCTTCATATATAATCTCCTGTTTTCTGATCTTGTAATTTTACTGTTTCTTCACATCCTGGTCAGGGCAATGTCGTCGACCTGAACACCGATGGCGCTGTACTGCGTATATCTTTCCTGCATCCAGGAATGTCGTCAGCCTGCGCACATGCAGCTTACACGCCTGCACTCACATCGCCGGTCGGTGCCTCTTCCACACGAAAATGTGGATCCGCTCCCTCTCGCAGGATGGCAAGCTCTGTTTCAAAATTCCGAAGGACACGCGCATGGTCCTCCTCTGCATGCCCGACGAGCGCCATCACGGTCATCATCGCGATGGCATTTCCGAGTCGGATGATGCCGGCAAACTGTCCCGGACGATCGCTGTGACGGAAGCAGGCCGGATCGATCTGCTTTCGAAACCACTCGTTCTTTATGCACTCCGCATGGTCCATCTTTCCACTTTCGGTGAACGCAAGGATACGCTGCATCATACCGCTCTGCGTCATGATGTTGATGTCTTCCTGGATGGTGCCTTCGTCAATGAGCTTTTCGATGCCGTACACCCATTCATGAAGTGCTTCCCAGTAGTTTCCCTGTTTCCGAAGCAGCAGTTCCCGGAAGTACTGTTCGTTTCGCATCCCCTCATTACGGAATACATAGTGGAGGAGATCCAGCTTATCCTCGAAGTAGGTATAGAAGCTGCCGCGGGAGATCCCGGCTTCCCTGATAATCTGATTGATGGAGGCATCCTCGAACGGAACCCTCGCAAATTCATGTCTTGCTGCCTGTAATATTCTGTCTTTTTTATCCTGGGAAAGCTTAAGAAATCTTTCCGTCGCCATAGATTCTCCTCTCCTTGACGGCGCCACGAACGCTCCGCATATCGCCGCTTCACGTCGGTGCCGGTATCATCTCTAAATAAGTGACACTTTGTCATCAAAAGTGACACTCTGTCACTCACATTACAAAGTATAGGCACGCCGTGATCATTTGTCAATTCAACAGTTTCACAAAAAACGACGGAAAACCGCTGTTTTCCGCCTCGTCTGCAAAATTTAATATTTTGTTTAGAAATCAGGGTGGGAGGGGCCACTCCCTGATTGAACGGTCACTAAATTGTTTCGATTTCTGTGCATCTGAGAAGAGGAATACTTGCTTTCGGTGACGGGATGCCCTAGAATAAGAGTAATGTATACAAAGGCCAAAATACAAATCAAGGAAACAGGGAGTTATGAATCATATCAAACTTCAGGCATATGGAAAAATCAATCTGTCGCTCGACGTGCTGCGGCAGCGCCCGAACGGTTATCATGATGTCCGCATGATCATGCAGACCGTAAAGCTCCACGACAACATCGATATCGAGCGCACCGACAGGCCGGGCATCGTGCTGAAAACCAATCTGCCGTTTCTGCCGGTCAATGAAAACAATCTCATGTACCGGGCGGCGAAGATGCTGATGGACGAGTTTCATCTCGAGGGCGGCGTGAAGATGAATCTTCGAAAGATCATCCCGGTGGCCGCCGGTATGGCCGGAGGATCTGCGGATGCGGCCGCGGTACTGTACGGTATGAACCGGCTGTTTGATCTCCGGCTGAGTCTCGAAGAGCTGAAGAAGCGCGGCGTGCAGCTCGGGGCGGACATCCCGTTCTGTCTCATGCGCGGGACGGCACTTTCCGAGGGCATCGGAGAGATTCTGACCCCGCTTCCGGCACTGCCGGCCTGCTCGATCGTACTTGCGAAGCCGGCGATCTCGGTATCCACGAAGGCCGTCTACGAGAACCTGCATGTAAACACGCTCCCGGCGGAGGCACACCCGGATGTTGATCAGGTGATCGAGGCGCTGAAGGCACGGGATGTACGCGCGGTCGCCGGACGGATGGGGAATATCCTCGAAACCGTCACCAGCCGGCAGCATCCGGAAATCGACGCCATCAAAGAACGCATGATGGCGCTCGGCGCAGTGAATGCCATGATGTCCGGCTCCGGCCCGACGGTGTTCGGCCTCTTCGACGATCCCGAAAAGGCACAGGCCTGCTATCAGGCTCTGCTTTCCGTGAAGGAAAGCGGCCTCGCGAAGCAGGTATACCTCACCGAGCCATGGCTGCAGCCATCCAGAACCTCACCGAGCCGTCCGGCTCGCCTGTGAACGACTTTCTTCGGAGGACAAGTACAGTGATGAATGATTTTACAGTAAATATGAATGAATATCTTCCTTTACGGGATCTCGTGTTCAACACACTCCGTCAGGCGATCCTGAAGGGCGAGCTGAAGCCGGGTGAGCGTCTCATGGAGATCCAGCTCGCCGAGAAGCTCGGGGTCTCCCGTACACCGATTCGTGAAGCGATCCGAAAGCTGGAGCTGGAAGGTCTCGTACTGATGATTCCGCGTCGTGGCGCCGAGGTCGCGAAGATCTCCCACAAGAATCTGCAGGATACCCTCGAGGTGCGTGGTGCCCTGGAGGAGCTGGCGACGGACCTCGCCTGTCAGCGGATCTCCGACGAGGAGCTTCGTGAGCTGAGCGCAGCCGAGGATCATTTTCAAAAGGTCGTGAAGAACGGTGGCTCGGAGATCGAGATCGCCGAGGCCGACGAGGCCTACCATGACATCATCTATAAGGCCTCTGGAAACGAGAAGCTCGTCCAGATGATCAATAATCTCCGGGAGCAGATGTACCGCTATCGTCTCGAGTATATCAAGGATGAGGCGAAGCGTGGCATCCTCGTGCATGAGCACGAGGAGATCCTGCAGGCGATCCGGATCCGTGATCTCATCCGCGCGAAGACACTGATGAAGGAGCACATCGATAATCAGGAGATGACCGTTTCACAGAACCTCGTCGAGGAGGCAGAGGCCGCTTCGGAAGTCGGGAAGAAAACAAGAAAACGTTAAAAAAGATGACCGCCGTGGCGGTCGTCTTTTTCATTTACGACTTTCATGACAGGTGAAGTAAATCACCTGGTGGTCGCGGGCGATGGCCTCGAGGAAGCGCATGCCGCCCTCGACCTTCGGCGGATCGAGGTTGATGAACGGGTCATCGAGGAGGATGAACGGCTTCTCCTCCTTATACATGGCGTCGATGAAGGCCATGCGTCGCGCGAGCTCCACGAGGTTTCGGTAGCCGGCAGAAAGAAGCTCCGTATTACGCGCCTCCCCTTCTGCGAGGAGATGCACGTTAAAATCCGCATCCATGCGGAACGGAATCGCCGACGGCGAGGCGACAGCCGCCTCACTGCCTGCCGCTGCGTCCGTCGTCGAAGACATCACGTGTGCTGTCCCGTTGCCAGCAGGCGCATCCATCCCCGCTGCCGTTTCGCCCGGGGTGGTCACCAGCGCTTCGTCCGAGGCATTGGCCAGGATACAGTAGTACTTCGTGAACGCATCCATCATCGGATCCATGTACTGCTTCGTGAAGTCGTTCCGTGCCTTCGTGAGATGGTCGCGGACGAGCGTCAGCAGATGGTGGCGCTGCTCCATCGCAGTGAGATCCTCGAGGGCCTGCTGTGCATGCCGCTCCATCTCGTACAGCTCCGCGAGTCTGCGCTCCGCTGTTTCCTGTTCAGCGGACAGCTGCTGGATACGGGCCTCGAGCGCTTCGAGCTGTGCCCGCAGTGTCTGCATCTGCTGGCTCAGCGCGGCGAGACTCTCCGCTGCCTCCGTCGGTCTCTGGATGGCGCGCAGCCTTTCCATATCATGGCTCTGCTCGAAGGCATCCTGTGCCTGCTGCCGCTTCGAGAGCTCGATGGCGATCGTTCGGATATCCGTGAGCCGGCTGTAGCTGAGCATGTCCGTGCCGAGCCGGCGGAGCAGAGCTGTCCGGTTCGGGTGTCTTCGGTCAATGTCTTCGCCGCCGACATCCTCCCCCTCCGCCACAGCGGGATCATCCGCAGCGGCACTGTAGTCCATCTCCGGATAGAAACGGCCCAGGAAGCGGTTCAGCTCCTGGTTCAGGTGCTCGAGCTCCACACGCATGTTCTGCATCGCGGCCATGCGCTCCTGATCATCACGCCTCGTTCCAGTGCTTTTCACGAAGCGAGCGGCAGACAGCAGCGCAAGCGCACCGAGTCCGAGCAGCACGACACTCGGCATGATGTTTCCGCCGAAATGAAGAAGACAGTACACACCGAGGAGCAGCAGGAGGAGGGACAGCAGCAGTCCGGCGAAGGCGCGTGTCTGCTGTGCACTCTTCTTCGGCGCTGCCTTCCGTCTCCGGCGGCCGCCCTGCTGCTCGAGGCCGGCGATGCGATCCGCCAGCCAGGCGATGCGACCGAGACGCTTCTCCGCGCCGCGCATCTCGGCTTCCGATGGCAGTCCGCTTCGGAAGGTCTCCTGGAGACGCCGCAGCGCCCGCTGCAGCTGCTGTGCCCGCTGCTCTCCGCTCAGCGTATCGAAGGAGGCGCTGAGGTAACGCCGCTCCTGCTCCAGGAGCCGTGTCAGGCTGTCGCTGCGGGCCGCGCACAGGCGGTCATACTCCATCCGGTCGCGGATCGCGTCCTGCTGCTGACTCTGCTGGACCAGTCGCCGACTCGTGCTCTCCAGCACCGACTGCAGACGCTGCTTCGCTTCGCGCGCCTGGTGGAGTGCGGCCGCCCCGTCGACCGCCTGCTGCTCTTCCGCTTCCCGACCGGCACAGCTGTTCTTCAGCTCCTCGAGCTCCAGGCGTCTCTTAAAGATCGCTCCGGTCCGCCGCGCCGGTGAGAGTGCATTGATCTCATCCTTCAGCTGCTCCAGCACCGCTGCATAACGATTCATATCCTCCGGATCCTCTGAGACATTACCGATACGCGCGTTGATCTCCGAGGTCACGCCGGTTTCGAGCGCCTGCTGTCCGATGAAGCAGGTACGCCGGAAGGAGGTCTCATCGATGCGGAAGAGCTCCTCCCCGATGCGCTCACTGTAGTCCTTCGACGGCAGATTCGTCTCCGCATCGTAGAGCACGAACTGGTCCTGCCCCTTCCGCTCGCCGAAGTGCCGTGTGATGCGGTAGCACCTTCCGTCATCGAGCGCGAAGCAGAGCGAGCCGCCGAAGCTGCCGCCCTGCCATGGACGGTATTTCTTCCGCTCATTGTCGCTGTCCTGCGCCTTCCGCTCACCGGACAGTCCATAAAACATGACCCGGATAAAGGCCGCCAGCGTCGACTTCCCGAAGCCGTTCTCCCGGAGGAAGACATTGAGCCCCTCCTGGAAATCAAGCTCCAGATCCTGCAGCTTTCCGAAATTTTCGATTTGACAGTTCCGTAATCTCATCTACAAATCCTTCGATTCTCTCTTTTTTACGTAACAGTTTCGACAGGGGACCCGGCTTGATTTCACACGGTCTCTACGTATGGCCTCCGTTGCCGCCCCCTCCGGGTCCCCTGGCTGAACTCTTACCTCACAGCAGCTCCTCACCCCGCAGCAGCCGGAGACCTGCTTCGATCACCGCTGCCTTCGTCTGCTCGTCGAGCGTCGCATCCGCCTCGACCGAGTGGACGAACGCGCCCTTCAGTGATTTATCATGCTGATACATCGACGGGTCGATGAAACGCCGTGTCTCATCCACGACCCGAAGGAAGTAAAACATCGGTGCAAGCTGCGTACGGATGAAGTCGAGGCTGAGCTCCACATCCATCGCAAGTGCGCCGCGAAGCTCCAGCTTCACGAGGTCCTGTGGGCGCATGCGCACCCCGGCCCCCGCCTGAAGGATCGCCTCGACGCGTTCTGCCTTGATCTCCGCGATCGCCGGATCCGCACTCGGTGTGCCGGAAAGCAGCGACAGCAGCGCACGCGCACGCCGCACGATCGCCATCGACGAATCAAGCCCCTGCACCTCCAGCGGCACCGTCCAGAGATGGCGCATACTGATATCCACGAGCTGACGCCGGATCTGATGTGTCGCCTCATCGACTTCGAGCAGGACGAAGCCATGCTGCGTACACTCATCGAAGCCACGACCCTCGAGACAACCCGGATAGCACCAGCTTCCGCGCCCGTCGAGGCTTCCCTCCTGGTACTGGTGCACATGTCCGAGCGCCAGATAGTCAATGCACTGATGCGCGTAGTCCGCGAGGCGGATCGTCTCGGTCGACGCACTGTCCTGCGCTGTGCTTTCGCTGACCTGCCCATGGAGGAGGACAATGTTTACATCAGGCTCTTCGAGGCGCAGGGTCTTCGCCGCCAGCTCGTTCAGGGTGCCGGATTCCGTAAACTCACGGCCGGCGATCACGAGATGGTCTGACAGCCGGTACTTCCGCCAGGTGTCCTGAAAGGTATAGAGATTCTCTGGCAGACTCTCCGCCTGGTTCAGAAAGCTGTCCGTGTCATGATTTCCTTTTAAATAGAAAAACGCGATTTCCGGGTGGGTACGTACGCTCTCGAGGACGGCATGCGCCGTCGTCCGGCTCACGGCCGGCCGGTCGAAGAGGTCGCCGGCGATGAGGATCGCGCGTACCTGATGCTGCTCCGCGTACGCGACGAGGCGGAGCCAGGTGCCGAGCAGCTCCTGCCGCCGCTCCCGGGCTGCCGCATCCCCGAGATGCGTACTCATCCGGCTGTCGAGATGCAGGTCTGCACAGTGAATCAGTCTCATAAAAAACTCCTCTGAAAAGAGAATAATCCGTCAAACAAATGTACGTGACTATTCTAGCATTTCAGAGGAGTGAACTCAATCTCTATTCTTCATTAGATCAGGGGCACCCTTGATCTCAGTTTTACGAGATGTATCCGCCGACCTTCATCTTGCGGAGGCTGCTGTGGTGCAGGTGCAGGATGACGCCGAAGATGCCGTACACGAGCGCAAGGGTAATCAGTGCACCGACGATCTGGTCATGTCCGGCGAGGAGCATCAGTCCGAAGTAGATGATCAGCGCCGACAGAATATAGCCGAAGAAACGGAAGCGGTTCGCACGAAGATGCTCCTTCGCGTAGCGCTCGAAGCCCAGCAGGCATACATAATAGACGAAGAGCATCGTCACCATCCACATGGTCTTCGGGAAGAGCGGCACCAGCGGGCGCGCGAGGAGCTCGAGCGCGATGGTCGTCGAGTTGATCGCGAGGATCATGATGACGTGGATCGCGAGGAAGCCGAGGCCGGAGGTCTTTCTGTGGTGGTCGAGGACATTGTCATTAAAAAAGCCGTAGCTCAGGAACATGCCGATGACGATCAGGAAGGAGATGATGTTCAGAAGCACATTCTTCCCCGTCTCGAAGAAGCTCGCGATGCCAATGATCATCTCACCGAAGGTCAGGATCACGAGCAGCAGATTTCGCTCGGCGAGGTGCGGGAAGTCGCACGGTCTCGCCTTATAGGCACGGAACTCACTGGCCTTTGCGACATAGCCGTAAATCAGCGCAAGCGGCGAGAGCACGAGGCCGGTGGTTTCATGCACCGGGATCGACACGAGGATGATGCCGCACTCGATGAGATGATGGACGACATTCGCCCCGAGTATCCTCCGGTCGATGTCATCAAGATGCGGGGCGAAACGCAGCTTGTCCCAGCTTCGATACGCGAGGTTCAGCATGATCAGTGCCCAGGCTCCGTGGTAGCGGATATAGTGATCGAGCCAGTGGTGGTTCGAGCCGCTTGCCATGTAGTACAGGAGGTACATATTAATGAAGATACTGATGTAATCCCGGAGGGCTTTTCGACCGTAACGGTTGAAAAACATCGTGGTAAACATCCAGACCTGCATGACGACCGCGGTCAGAAAAAGGAAGGTCTGGATCGCACTCATCGGCGGGAAGGAGTGCTCATAGGCATGAAACAGTGCGTTGATCGTACGGAGGCTGTACACGAAGATGAGGTCAAAAAAGAGCTCGACGTACTCGACCTTCTTCTCGACGATGCCGGCGACGGCCTCCTCGCTTTCATGATTCACGCGGGACCAGATGCGGTAGAGCAGGGAGTTTTCGGCGTTCGGGCCCAGCCCCTCCTCTGTCTGTAACGCTTCATTCTCTGCTTCGCCGACGACCTTATTAAAGTATTCGCGTCGGGCATGCTCCTGTTCGTCGATATCGTCGCCCGTGGTGCGGACGAAAAACTCAGACGGTCGACGAATCCGTCCGTCATCGATATTTTCTGTGCGTTCGCCATCGGTATCTACGCCTGGAAGGGATACGACTTCCTCGTAGTTCTCATCGTAATGATCTGCCATGGTGGACTCTCCTTTGATTGTGCTCAATATAAAAAAATTATACAAAAAAAGAGCGCCATGTACATACATGGCGCCCGATGTTTTTGAATTTGTTCAATAAGCAGAATCACAGGATCTGTTATAATCCGACGTCTCCTTTCGCGGTCAGTATCGCGGAAGGGATTCCGGTCCCGGAAACTGCTGAAATCACAGAATCTGTTATAATCCTCAGATCTCCTTGCCGGTCAGCATAGTGTACGCTTCCTTGTAGAGGGCGATGGTCTTATCGACTACTTCCTGCGGAAGGGTTGCGTTGTTGTCCGGGTTTGCCTTCAGCCAGTTACGTACGAACTGCTTATCGAAGCTGGACTGTCCCTCACCCGGCTTGTACTGGTCGAGTCTCCAGAATCTGGAGCTGTCCGGTGTCAGTACCTCATCTGCGAGGAGCACATTACCATCCTCATCGAGACCGAACTCGAACTTGGTATCGGCGATGATGATGCCCTTCGAAAGTGCATAGTCTGCGCACTTCTTATATACAGCGATCGTTGCATCCTTGATCTTCGTCGCGATCTCCTCGCCTCTGCCAGGGAATGCCTTCTCGAGAACCACGATGGACTGCTCGAAATTGATGTTCTCATCGTGATCGCCGATCTCTGCCTTCGTCGACGGAGTGTAAAGCGGCTCAGGAAGCTTCGCGCACTCGACGAGGCCCTCCGGGAGCTTCATGCCACAGATGGTGCCATCCTTCTTGTAGTTCTCCCAGCCGGAACCGGTGATGTAGCCACGTACGATGCACTCGATCGGGATCATCTCGAGCTTCTTGCACAGTGTCGCTCTGCCCTCAAACTCCGGCTGCTGGAAAAACTCCGGCATATCCTTGTTCTCAACAGAAATCAGATCGTTCGGGATTACATCCTTCGTCAGATCGAACCAGAACTTCGACATCTGGGTCAGAACCTTACCCTTCTCTGTGATCTGATTGTGCAGGATCACATCAAATGCGGAAATACGGTCGGTTGCGACCATGATGAGCTTGTCTCCGAGATCATAGATCTCACGAACCTTGCCTTCCTTCACTGGCTTAAAATCTGTCATCTTTACCCTCCATATGAAATTGAACGTAGTAAATCATTAACCACCGCATTTTAGTATAATGAAATTTTCACAAAGCACAATAGGGGAAATGCACAGAATCACATACTTTTATATGTACGGGTTATGGCAGTGTCCAGATAATAAATTAACGCTTTACAGCGTCCGTCATGAGCGTATAATGGAGGCCATTGCGTGCACTGATGGACCTATATTAAAGAAAAGAGACAAGTATGAAATACGTAAAAGAAATCATGTGGATCATCGCATTCACCTTTCTCGGTGAACTGCTGAACACGCTCCTGCCACTTCCGGTTCCGGCGGGTGTGTATGGTATGATCCTGCTGCTCATCGCACTGGTGACCGGGATCGTGAAGCTTCCGGAAGTCGAGGGCGCGGGTAATTTCCTGCTCGACACCATGACCATGATGTTCATTCCGGCGGCGGTCGGCATCATGAGTGCCATCGATATCCTGCTCCCGGTGCTCCTGCCGTACCTCGTGATCATCGTCGTGTCGACGGTGCTCGTCATGATCGTCACGGGACTGACCGCCACCGCGATTCTTCGGCGCAGTGAGTCGAAGGAGGATCAGGCTGCAGAGGACGCCGAGCTGTCACTCGAGCCGCATGAGACCTTCGGCATCGGTCGCCGCACGCTGAGTCCGAACGGTGAGATCGATGGTGCGAACGGCTACCGTGAGATCCTGCACGAGAAAGAAGTGCAGCGCCACGCGTCACAGGCGGAGGCCAATGCTTCCGGCGTTACACAGATGACTTCCGCGGAAGCGGAGCGAAAGGAGAAGGCATGATGAAGGAAGCACTGCAGAGCTCTGGCTATTTCGGTTTAATCTTAAGTATCTTCTTATTTCTGCTGGCCGTCCGGCTGAAGGCGAAGTTCCGTGTCGCCATCCTGAATCCGCTGCTGGTGTCGACGATCATGGTCATCGCGGTGCTGGTGATCTTTCAGATTCCATATGAGGATTACAAGGCGAGTGCGAATCTGCTCAGCTACCTGCTGACGCCGGCGACGGTCTGTCTCGCGATTCCGATGTACAAGCAGCTCCGGCTGCTGAAGGATAATCTGGTGGCGGTGCTGGCGGCGATCACCGCCGGCACGCTCTGCTCGATTCTCAGCATTCTCATCATGGGGAAGCTGTTCGGACTGAGCGTGGAGCACATCGCCACGCTGCTGCCGAAGTCGATCACGACGGCGATCGGCATGGGCGTGTCGGAGGAGGCGGGCGGTATCGTCACGCTGACCGTGGCGGCGATCATCATCACGGGCATCCTCGGCAATATGATCGCAGAGCTGGTGTTCCAGCTTTTCCATATCGATCATCCGATTGCGCGGGGGCTCGCGCTCGGTACCTCGGCACATGCGGTTGGTACCGCGAAGGCGCTGGAGCTCGGTGAGATCGAGGGCGCCATGGGTTCCATCAGTATCTGTGTGGCGGGAATCCTCACCGTGGTGCTGGTGCCGCTGGTGATAAGTTTCGCCTGACTTTGTTCCGGACGCAGAACCGGACATGATGAGAACGCGATAAGGATGTTTTGCCTTCGGCAAAACTCTGAATACGTTCGCCACTAGGGCATCACGGGGACCCTCGCGCCCTTAGGAGGCGCACCCCCGTGATTAATCTTAGTTCAAAGTACAGAACCTCATGAAAAGTCCGTGTACGGTATTACAGATAAATCTGTGTACCGTACACGGACTTTTCACAAGAACCTGTTCTTTGAATGCGCAAGCTCGTTCTCATCATGTCCGGTTCTGCTGTGTAATGACATTCGTACAACTGAGTATAACAAAAGCTCCTCTTACCCGAAGGTAAGGGGAGCTTTGTCATACTGCTTAATGAAGCAAATCAGGAATTAACGCTGTACACGTGCGCCTGCGCCGCCCATGATGGCTTCTACTTCCTTCTTGGTGGCCATGGTGGTGTCACCTGGAGTGGTCATCGCGAGTGCGCCGTGAGCTGCACCGTAGTTTACAGCCTTCTCTGCATCGCCGGTGGTCATGAGGCCATATACGAGGCCGGATGCGAATGAGTCGCCGCCGCCGACACGATCCATGATCTCGAGGCCCTTGTAATCAGCTGCCTTGTAGATCTCGCCGTCTGCCCAGCAGAGTGCGGACCAGTCGTTTACGGTTGCAGTGTGAACGGTACGAAGCGTCGTTGCAACTGCCTTGAAGTTCGGGTAGGTCTTTACAGCCTCGTTGATCATCTTCTTATAGCCGTCGATGTTGAGCTCCTTGAGAGACTCGTCCTGGCCCTCGATCTGGAAGCCGAGGCAGGCGGTGAAGTCTTCCTCGTTACCGATCATAACGTCAACGTACTGAGCGATCTCCTTGTTAACCTCCTGCGCCTTTGCCTGGCCGCCGATTGCAGACCACATGGAAGGACGGTAGTTGAGGTCATAGGAAACGATGGTGCCATACTTCTTCGCAGCCTTGATGGCAGCGATTGCGGTCTCGGAAGCCTGCTCAGAAAGAGCTGCGTAGATTCCGCCGGTGTGGAGCCAGCGAACGCCGAGCTCACCGAAGATGTAATCGAAATCAAAGTCAGCCGGTGTAGCCTTGGAAATAGCGGTGTTTGCACGGTCGGAGCAGCCCTTTGCACCACGGATACCGAAGCCTCTCTCTGTGAAGTTCAGTCCGTTTCTGCATACGCGGCCGATTCCGTCGGTGTCCATCCACTTTACGAGGGATGTATCCACACCACCCTGCATCATGAAGTCCTCAACCAGGTGGCCGACCTCATTGTCTGCAAGTGCAGTAAGAACAGCGGTCTTTAAACCGAAGCACTTACGAAGTCCACGGATAACGTTGTACTCTCCGCCGCCTTCCCATGCACGGAAGGATCTGGCAGTTCTGATTCTGCCCTCACCCGGATCCAGACGAAGCATAACCTCACCCAGAGAAACCGCATCAAATGCACACTCATTTGCTGGTCTTAAATTTAAATCCATAACTTCCTCCATTTAAAACTGTCCGCACTATGCCGACAGAACCTAACTGGTTTACCTGAAAGCGCACTTTCACATGTAAGCGTTTTCAAAACATTTAAAGTATAGCACAGCCCCTTTTAAGTCATCAAGCATATTGTACTAAATTCAGAACTATTTTCGCTCCGGACGTAGCAGTTCAGGCAGGGGGGACCGGAGGGGTCCCCTTGTCTGAACTGTTACGTCCAGCCCCTGCTCTCATTTCGAAAGCCGCTGGAGCACCTCCGGGAGCTCGGAGATTTCGTGGATCACGGCCTTTGGGTTCGCGACGGTGCCGAAGCCGTAGCTCGCATAGATAAAGCGGATGCCGGCCTGCGCGGCGCCAGCCTCGTCCATCGCGGTATCGCCGACGTAAACACAGCTCTCCTTCGAGAGGCCGTTTCGCTCCATCAGAAGCCGGATGTTGCTGCCCTTTTTCTTTCCAGTTCGTCCATAGCACTCGAAGTCCTGCACATCGCCCTCGACCTCTACCGGTCCCAGGATCCAGCCGGCATCCTCGATGAGGGTCTCGATGTAACCGTCCTGACAGTTCGACACGATATAGACGCGGTAGCCCTCCTCATGGAGACGCTCGATCGTCTCCATGCAGCCCGGATAGAAATCTCCGCTGTGGGCACGAAGGTACTGGTCCTCGTTCTCCATGCAGTCCTGCATGATCAGTGCCCGCAGCTCCTCCGAGATATCCGGCAGCATCATGCAGCTGATTTCATACATCGTGTGTCCCATATAGCGGTACATATCGTCCACCGTGATCTTCACGTCCTTCGTTTCCGGATGACGGTCCAGCACCTCCTGCCAGGCCGCCGTCACCTGACGCGCCGAGTCCCATAAGGTGCCATCCACATCGAATATCACATTTCTGATCATGCTCTTATCTCCATCTTTCTTTCTGACCGGCGCAGGACCGGGATACCGATTTTTCGGCATCCGTTTCTGCACTTTCTGAAGTGTAGCAGAAGTCTCCGTATTCGAAAAGTCAAATTTGAATTCTGTGTTCATAGTCCGTTCATATTTGAACCTGAATGTTAACAGAATGTTCACGTGCCCCACATACTTTGTTCACCATTGACTTATATATTATAACCAAGATAACAAATAAGTTATCGATTTAAGAAGATTTTTTTCATAATACTCGGGCAGGGATCGAAGGATCACCTGCCCTCCTCCCTTTTATGGGGAATTTTTTTATTTACAGAAAAATCACACGTTAAAAACTCAGTCGAAGAAACTCAGATCGCCGAAGACGAACGAATCAAAAACAGGACCATACAGAAGCCCGGTAAAACTGCGCCGGAGACTTCTGTATGGTCCTGTTTTGATTTTCATGTTTTTAGTGCAGGGTTTCTTTTACTTCTCTTTTCTCTGTCATATCTCATCTTCCGATGATTTCTTTAAGCCGGAAATCGCCTCACCGGTTTCTTCGGCGACCCCCTCCTTCAGAGAGCCATCCATATTGATGTCCTCGAGAATCGGATTCACATCACCGTCGTGGCTGTGATCCTCCTTCGGCATGAACTTGAGAAAGATATGCTCGAACATCGTGGAGTTGATCCAGGCGATCAGTGCGAAGCCCATCAGCATCAGAAACGCGGACAGCCATGGTATATAGAATAAGAGAATATACCATACCAGCAGAATCACGACATCACAGATCAGCATCGAAATCGTAGATCCGAGATAGCGGATCGACATCAGAATGGCATTGATGACAGTGTTCTTCGTCGTATTTTCGAAACGGCTTAAGACCGGCCATACATACAGGAAGCCGAAGATCCAGACGATGATCATGGCGAGTACGATTGCCTGCAGGAAGAACTTCACCGTACCGGAGCCCGCCATCAGCTGTCCGAAGAACCAGAAATCGAAGCCAAGCACCGCAGCGATCAGCAGCATCGGGATCCAGATGATCGTCGCCTGTCTGAAATTCTGCTTAAACGAGCGAAAGAACATCCGAAAATCACCGTAATCCTCATTACGAACATACTTCAGCGTGCAGTAGTAGAGCGCCGTCGTGGACGCACCGATCGTCACGACCGGAATCGAGCAGACGAGCCACAGAAGGTTCAGCACGATCATATCGCCAAGCCGCCCCACGAAACGCCAGATCGGATTATCATAATTAAAAAAGCCCTGTAACATCATGTCCCCCTGTTAAAATAATCTCAAATCATATTCAACAGAATTCTAGCATATTCCACCATACACATTCAACGCCTCACGCCAAAACATCTCAGGCATTCAGACACAGGGTAACCGTTCACACCGGGAGCCGGAGGGGCGGCAACGGAGGCTCCCCGGTCTGAACAGAAACGACACAGGGGACCCGTCCGACTGTCTAGTTCATCTCCTCCAGATACTGCTTCGCGTCCTTCAGGAACGCGGCGGTGATCAGGACGATGACGGCACCGATCGGGAAGGCCGCGATGATGCTGACGGACTGAAGGTTCGCCATGGAGCTGTCCGAGAAGACGAGGGCGACTGGAAGCAGGATGAGCAGCACCGACCAGAGTGCCTTGATAAAGCCCTGCGGCTCCTCGTCCTTTCCGAGCTTTTTATAGCTGTACTGGGAAGCAACGAGGGCGATGGAATCGAAGGAGGTCGCATAGAAGGCGATCATCGTCACGATGAGCAGCACGAGCACTGCCTTCGCGAGCGGCAGCTGCTGGATGATGGCGATGATGGTGGTGTACAGGTTCTGCGTCTCATCATAAAGCGCGACGATGTCGAAGCGACCAGCCATCTGAAGCCCCAGTCCATAATTCCCGAGCACGATGAAGCTTACGAAGGTGCTGCCCATGCCGAAGACATAGCCGCCGAGAATCGTCGAGCGGATGGTGCGGCCACGGGAAATCGATCCGATGAAGAACGGCGCGGCTACGCACCATACCATCCAGTATGCCCAGTAGAAAATCGTCCAGTTCTGGGCGAAGCCGGTGCTTCTCGTCGGATCCGTATAGGTCGCGAGGCCGAGGAAGTTCTGCGCGAGACGCCCCATCGCGGAGAAACCGGTCTCGAGGATGAAGCGCGCTTCTCCGCCGCAGACGAGCACGTAGAGAAGTAAGCCATAAAAACAGTAGGTGCAGACATTGGCGAGCAGAGAGACACCGAGCATACCACGCATGACCGCGCAGGTATAGAGCACGCAGGTCACGAGCAGGATAGCGATCGTGATGGTGCGATCCGGGAGGTCGATGCCGAGGAGCGTCTTCAGTGCTTCACTGAGAAGCGGCGTGGCGACGGAAAAGGTGGTTGCGGTGCCGGCGAGGAGCGCAAACACGGCGAGGAGGTCGATGAAACGGCCCGGCAGACGGTCGGTGTACTTCCCGAGGATCGGACGGCAGGCTTCCGAATACTTCTGGCGCGTCCGCTTCCGCACATGCAGCATGAAGCCGAAGGCCACCGCGAGCACGAGGTAGAAGCCCCACGGAATCGGGCCCCAGTGGAACAGGGTGAAGGTGCTGGCCCAGTCCATACGGCTGCCCATCTCCACGGTGTGCGGGTCCTCCCAGTAGAGGATCCACTCGCAGAAGGAGTAGAACAGGATGTCGGCGGCGAGCCCCGCCGTGAACATCATGGCACCCCACTGGAAGAAGCTGTACTTCGGCTTCTCATCCGGTGCACCGAGCACGATGCGGCCATAGCGCGAGAGCGCGATGTAGAGCGACATCACGGCCGTTCCGAGGCCGATCAGGAGATAGTACAGCCCGAAGCTGTCCCCCAGGAAGGTCCGGATACTGCCGAGCACGGCATTGGACGCGTCCGGCAGAAGGAAAAACAGCAGTGCCAGCACCACGATGAGCGCAAACGGCACCAGCGTAATCATCCAGTCGATGCGAGTCCGATCCGCCTCTATCTGTTCGAATTTTTCATTTCCGCCTTGCTTCATGTTCATTTTCTCCTTCTTCAAAAATGTTTTGAACAATATAGCACCGGCGGTCCTACGCGTCAAGCGAATTCTGTGCAAGTTCGAGGAATCATGCTAGAATAGGATAACAGTTCAGGCAGGGGGGACCCAGAGGGGCGGCTTGCATGAACGGTTACAGAATAGGATCATACCGCTGGAAAGGACTGCACGACTATGCTTTTAAATAAAGAAAAAGCACCGGCCATCAACTATAAAGAAGACTGGCCGACGCACTACTATGACATCGAGGATATCGATACCCGTGAGAAGATTCTGACCGAGATGCTCGAGGCCAATGCAGGCGACCGGAACGATCGTCGCCGTCTCGAGCTTCTTCGTAAGCGCTACCCGTCGAACGAACGCACGGGTGCAAAGCGAAAGGATGCGTTCGTCGCAGCCTGGATGGGGCTCCTCATCGACGGCCGCCTCGGTACGAACTTTCTGAACCGGAAGAAGCGCGAGCGCGATATCCGGCAGTACTTCACCACGCTCTGCGTGCTGGATGAGGAGGTCGATGAAGTTCTCCTCGAGGAATGGCGCCAGTTCGCCCGCTTCTGGATCGAGAGCTGCGCCGGCGACCGGACCTACGACTCGACCGCCTTCGGCCTCTTCCGCCTCGGCGATGAGCGCCTCGGAAAGAAGATCGCCGCCGAAATCCACGAGGTCACCAGTACCATCCCGGCCCGCTTCGGACTCGCGGAAGAGCTCCGCGCCTTCCGCCGCGTCATGAAGGAAACCTACATCGCGATGGTCGACCACGGCGACCGCTACTGGGCCGACGTCACCGGTGACAGAGACTGAAAGAGGCCACGGTCACTTGAATTCCAGCACATTATCCCGCGTCACCTTCTCATACGGCAGACGGATATACTTGTCGCCGACGAGCGGAAGGTCCCGCAGCGGCTCCTCCAGGGCCAGGTGGTGTGCCAGCTGAAAGATGGCCGCCGCCTGGCCTTCGGCGTCGTTATAGATCGTCGCTTCGAGCTTCCCGTCGCATACCGCACTGAGCCCCGCCTCCGTGCCATCGATGCCGAAAATCAGCGGCCACTGCGCCTTCGGAAGATCACTCGCCTCGAAGGCATCGATCGCACCGAGCGCCATCTCATCATTATTCGCGAGCACCAGCTCGATATCCTCCCCATACTGCCGGATGATTTTATCCATCTGGGTTTTCGCCTGCGCACGGTTCCAGTTTGCGATCGCATACGTAAGACGATCCAGCTTCACACCGAGTTCCAGCATCCGATTGACGGAGCTCTCCGAGCGGGCGATGGCATCCTGGTGTCCAGCCTCCCCCTCGAGCACGACATACTGAATCGCACCGTCCCCATTCCGGTCCACCGTGCCACTCCGGATCGCATCTACTGCCAGCTCCCCCTGCATCTTTCCGGAAACGAAGGCATCGGCACCCACATAAAAGAGCTTATCCCAGCGCTGCAGATCATCCTCCACCAGCTCACGATTGAAAAAGATGATCGGCACATCCGCATCCCGTGCCGCATTGATAACCTCGGTCGGTGCCGTCCGGTCCACCAGATTTACACAGATCACATCAAAATCCGCTGCGATCATGTCGCGCACCTGTTCGTTCTGCTTCGTCTGGCTCTGCGCAGCATTATAGACCTCCAGCACGATATCCTGCTTCTCCTCCGCCTTCGCGCCCAGCACCTGATCATTCAGATCCTGCATCAGCTCCGCTACGAAGGCGTCGTACTGATCATAGACCGACACGCCGATTTTGATCTTTCCATCGGTTTTTCTGACCGGCAGCTTCTGCCGCGTACCACAGCCGCAGAGAAGCAGCAGCACGACCAGCATCACCATGACTGCACTCCTGCTCCGTTTTTTCTTCTTCATACGTTTCTCCCAGTTGTTTTCCATGACAGCGGCACCATTCACTGCACGATCGGAAACAGAATCCGCTGATTCTCATCCCGGAACAGATTATCCTGATGGACGACATTGAAGCCCTGCTCCCGATCCTCGAGCACCAGCATCCGGTTCCGAAGCTTGGCCGCAAGGTCCGTGAGACTCTGATAGCCCATGCTGAACTCGTTCGGGAGGATCATCGATGCGATGGTGCCGTTATCGATATAGTACGCGAGCTTCTCACTGCAGCCGGCACCATAGAGGGGCAGCTTCTTCGTCTCCGCCGTCGCTACATAGTCCACCGCCGCTTCGAGACTCGTATTATCGAGGCCGACGATCACCGCCGGTGTCACCCGCTCCATCGAGCGTTTCAGCTCCTGCTCGAGGAAACGGCTCTCCTCCACCGTCCAGACGATCTCCGGTTCCTTCGCACCCACGGCCTCCAGGAACCCCTTCAGGCGGTCCTGCATCGCATACTGCTGCTGGTTCCCGGCGATGATGCCGATCCTCATCCCCTTCAGACGGTCGCCGTAATCGATCACGAGCTCGTTTCCGATGGCCCGACCGACCTCTACATTATCCGTCATCACCGTCGCATAGTTTCCGGAGATATCTGCATCCGCATCCACATTCGTGATGATAAACTCCACCGGCACGCGGGCGATGATGCTTCGCACAATGTCCGCGGTGCCCATGCTCAGGCAGAAATCCGTGATGATCCCATCCGCGCCGTCTGCGATTTCCTGATTGATCAGCGCGGTCTGTGTAAAGACATCATCGATGTAGTCCGTATATACGTAGCTCAGGTCAATGTTATTGTCCCTCGCTGCCTGTGTAAGCCCTGCCTTCAACGGTACCCAGCGGTCCTGGGAGGAATCACTCACGATCACCGACACCTGATAGCGCTTCTCACCGGTACCCCGCACCAGCATCACGGAGCAGAACAGGATGGTGACCACCAGCCCACCGATGATCGGCCATAAGAAGCTTCGATCCTCATACATGCTGATTTCCTCCTTCCGTTCTGCCTGCATCCTCCACCAGTACGTCTGCTATATCTGAGCGCTGCACATCTGAACGCGTCGCGGCTGCATCCTCGGTGTCGGCATTGCCCGCACTCGCAGTTTTCGTATCCGCTGTTTTCCTGTCTGAAGCAACGGTCCTGTAGTGTCCGCTCTCCAGCAGCTGCTGGTTCTCCGGTGTATCCGGGATCGCCGGCAGATGGATCGTGATCGTCGTTCCCTCATCCGGCTCAGACGCGGCCATCAGCCCGTACTGTGCGCCGAAGCGGATCCGAATACGATTGTGTACATTCACGAGTCCGACACCGGAGCCATGCTTCGGCACCCGCTGTCTCGATTCCTCATCGTCCTTCAGCAGATTTTCACACACCTCCGGTGGCATCCCATAGCCGTTGTCGCTCACTGCGATATAGATGTCGCCGACCGACATCGCCTGAATCATCTGCCTGTGTGCACGGTCGCCAGCATTGGCCTCTGCCGGATCCGGCTGCCGAGCCGTCCGAGCGGCCACCGGGCCCGACGCCGTATCGTACGTCTGCCCATGTGCTGCACCGCCTTCACCGTCCTTTTCTTTTTCTGCATCCGGGATCAGCCAGCCACGGATACGGATCTCGGCACCGTCATCCGGATCCATGTCCCCGACACCGTAATAGATGGCATTTTCGAGGATCGGCTGGATGATGAGCTTGACGCTGAGGTAGTTCCGGATGTTCTCATCGATGTCAAACACCACAGAGAAATTATTTTTATAACGCACCTTCTGGATGTTCATATAGTTTTCCGCGTGCCGGAGCTCCTGTGCGATCGGAATGATGTTCTTTCCACGGCTCAGGCTGATACGGAAGAGGCTCGCAAGCTGCGTCACCATGAAGACCGCATCCCGGTTGTGCTCCCCCTCGATCATCCAGACGATGGAATCCAGGGTGTTGTAGAGGAAGTGCGGATTGATCTGCGACTGGAGCGCGTCCATCTCCGACTTCCGCTTCTCCTCCTGCTCGATCACGATGTCATCCATCAGCTGATTGATCCGCGTCATGGAGCTTCGAAGCGTCCGTCCGAGATGTTCCACCTCCTCAGAGCCGCCCACATAGATATCCTCCGGCACGACATCCCCGCCCTCCATCCGCTTGATGGAGCGGTTCAGCCGGTTCAGCGGCAGGGAGATCTGACGCGATACGATCTGATTCACGAAGATCATGACGAGGAGGGAGATCGATACGAGCAGGATCACAACGAAACGAAGGCTGGCCGCATCCACACCGTAGGCGCTGGCCGGGATCACGGCGATCATCTTCCAGCCGGTGTAGGAAACCGAGTTCAGCAGCACCTGGCGACGTGCACCGAGGTAAAGCTCCTGATGATGGCCATCCTGGTAGTGCGCCTCGTTGATGTTGTTCTCCGTGAGAATTCCATAGTTGATCTGCATCTGCTTTGGGTGATAGATGAGACTGCCGCTCGAATCGGTCAGATAGATGTACTGACCGCTCGAATCCTGATTGATCCGCTCCATCATACGATCGATGGTCGAGTAGTTCATATCGACGAGGAGGACGCCCATGGTCGGGGTACCGTTTTCATAGATTTCGACGGCGCGGCTCAGGGAGATGACCCAGCGATAGCGATAGGCCGGATCCAGAAAGAGATTTTCGACATGCGGGGTAGAGAAATGCAAATTATCGGTCTTTCGAAGCGCCTCGGTAAACCAGCTCTGGGTCGTCACATCGAGGTTTTCCTTCGTCGTGGCGATCGGCGAGGCCGAAATCAGCCGGCCATCGGCGGTAAAGAGCGCCATACTGACGAGATGCTCGAGGTGTGCTTCATAGATGAGGTCCATCTCACGATCGATGCTGTCCGTGCTGAGATTTGCATTTTTGATGACATTATAATATACCGCATCTGAGATGCGGCGCATATTGGCGAGGTAGTCCTCGAGATTGACGACAGACTGCTGCACGATCTGTTCGGTGGACTCCACGAAGCTCGTCCGCATACGGCGTGCGAACAGCTGATAGAGGACCAGCCCCAGGATCATGAGCAGCACGAAGGAGATGATGGTGAAGGCCATCAGAATCGTTCCCTGAATCGTATGAGGCAAAAAGCTCCGCTTCGCCTTTTTCCGCTTCTGTTTCGTCTCTTCCGGATGATGTATCTCCACTGCACCCTCCTGTTTCTGCACCGCGACGATCGATTCAAGCGAACCGATCCGGTTTCACAGCTCTGCTTTTCGTATAAAAGCACAAAAGACGCCTGCAGCTGTTCTGCAAAGCGTCTCTCATTTCATCGTCATCAGCTCGACGCGGTGCCGGCATGCTGCTGTGCCTTATACTTCGACGGTGATACGCCGAATTTCTTTTTAAATGCATAGCTGAAATAGTTCGGATCACTGTAGCCGACCGCTTCCGCGATCACATAGGTTTTCTCATTTTCATCAAGCAACATATGCACCGCCCGATCCATACGGATATCCGTGAGGTAGTTGATGAAGGTCTTTCCCGTCTCCCGCTTGAAGACCGTCGAGAAGTAGGCTGCGCTGATGCCGAGGAAATCACAGATGCTCTCAACACTCAGATCCTTATCTCTGTAATGCTCATGCACATAGGCCTCGGCCTTCGCCACGAAGGTGCGCGTACTGTCGCTGCGCGATACCCGGAGAAGCGCCTGCATCTTATGGGCGCTTTCCTTCATCCATGCACGCAGGGCCTCCAGATCGAGGTGCTGTACCTTCTGAAAGAGGTCCTCATCCTTTCCAAACACCGCCTCCATCGACAGATGATTCGCATTTATGAAGCGATGTCCCTCGGTCACGAGCTCCATCACGAAGAAGCGGTACTCCTGCAGCGACGGATTGACCGGTGCCTCCGCGTCCAGAAACTGATCGATCTGACGATCGACTTCCTCCGGCGAATTCAGCTTGATGGCCTTGAAGACCGGGTAGAAGCGGTCATCGCTGTCCTCGGACGGACTCTCCGCCGGCATCTCCTTCTGGGTCTCCGGCGCCACCTCCATGATATTGATCGCCTGTCCGCGTCCATAGATGACGCGGTAGGACACCGCCTCCCGGGCACTCTCGTAGGCCTCCGGCAGGTTCAGAAGGTGATTGACCGCACGACCGATGCCGGCGGTGATGGTCGCGTTCGACACATGCTTACTGAGACGGCACAGCACCTGACAGTCATCCGTCAGCTTCGTCAGCGCGCCCGGCTGCTCGAGCTGCACGATCATCACCGTGTCGCCGAGGTAGGTGAAGAAGCGCGCATGCCACTTCGCGTCGAGGTGCTCCTCCCATAGCCGGCGCACCGACATCGTGATCAGCAGCGGATTGATGCCCTCCGGCGCGAGTGAAGTACTGTTGTGAAGGATCACCACACCGAAGTACGGACCGTCGAGACTGATCTGATAGTCCATCATATCGCGACTAAGTGCATTCGCCGGCTCGCGTCCCTCGATGAGCGCCGTGCAGAAATTCTCCTGCAGGATCGGCAGACTCTCCATATAATAGTTTTTCAGCATGTTGATGTTCTGCTTCTCGTCGAACTCCTGATCCAGCGATGCGTGGATGCGCTCGAACACGGCACGCAGCTCGTCCGCATCGATCGGCTTCAGGATGTACTCCTCGGCCTCCAGACGGATAGCCTCCTTTGCATACTCGAACTGGTCGAAGCCGGAGAAGATGATGATCTTGATGGTCGGATACTGCTCCTTCAGACGCCGGCTGAGCTCGAGTCCATCCATGAACGGCATCTTGATGTCCGTCATCACGACGTCCGGTTGCTCCTCCTCGGCCATCTCCAGCGCTTCCAGGCCGTTGTGGGCATAGCCCTGCACCGTGAAGCCGAGCTTCTCCCAGTCCATCTTCCGGATGATCACCTGGATGACATCCTCCTCATCATCCACCAGCATCACTCTGTATTTGTTCAATGTAGACCTCCCTCCGCCATCACATCCTGTCCGCATCCCGGAAAGTGCATACCCTCCCGCATGCGGCCGAAACGCACCGGCTCCGAAGCTGCGCTTCGTTTCACCGTCACGAGCTGCCAAGCTCAGTCCTCCACCTTCTGATGGTGGTCGAGATTTCCGTACTTATCTTCGATTTTCTTAAAACGATAGAAGGTCGCCGCGATGGACAGGATCATAAACAGAAGGCCCATCAGACCATCATACTGACTCACCACCTCCATCACGAAGATGCAGGCACCGAACATCAGCACGAGGATGCCCATCTCACGCGTATATGGGAGAAGATTCTCCTCCTTTACCTTTCCCCACTCCTTCGGACGGATAAAATCCGGATCATGGAAGACCAGCAGCTTCACGGCGCAGTAGATCACCAGCACACCGAGTATGAGCTGCACACCGTGCTGGCTGAGGAAAAAGGCGATCGGATCGTTCGTCACCGGATCCGAAGCGGTCTGTGCAAGCAGTGTCATCTTATATGTCATAGAAACCTCTCTTTAACTGTGTCAGGGCGTGGGGCAGACCCCGAACGTTTATCTTAAGATAATCTTAATGGGGTCAGACCCCCTTACGAAATTCTTAAGGTCGATACAAAAATGGACTGTGGCATGCGCCACAGCCCATATTATAGACGATAGAAATCGTTCGCTCAATTACTTCTTCTGTACGTACTTTCTGATATCGAGAGAAATTGCGACGAAGATAACGATACCGATCGCGATGTACTGAGAGTTTGCATCGACACCGAGGAACTGAAGAGCAACCTTCAGGAGCTCGAGGACGGCAACACCGATGATGGCGGATGAAACCTTACCACGACCACCGGTTACAGATACACCACCGAGGGCGCAGGCTGCGATACCTTCCATCTCGTAGGAAAGACCCGTATTGATGGATGCACCACCGGCCTTTGCACCGAGCATGAAGCCTGCCATGGCGAAGAAAGCTGATGCCTTCGCATAGATGAGAACGAGGGTAAGATTCACAGGAACACCAGCAACCTCTGCGGCCTGTGCATTACCACCGATGGCATACATGTACTTACCATGACGGGTCATGTTGTAGATGAACCAGGTGATCGCTGACATGGCGATGGCCATCCAGATCAGGAAGCTTAAGCCCAGGAAACGACCGGTCGAGAACATGGTGTAGCCGGTGATATATCCACCGAGCGGTGTAGCACCGGTGTAGATCAGACCGAGACCATAGATGATCTCCATCATCGCCAGTGTGGAAATGAATGGAGGAACACTCAGATAAGCGATAAACCATCCGGTGATGGCACCGAAGCATCCGCAGATGATCATGACGATCAGCAGTACCAGGAACGGATTCAGCGGTGTGATGTTTGCCAGGAAGCCCTCCTTAAAGAAACGGCCTGCATAATCCTGCTTCTGAAGAAGTGTACCGGCGATACATGCACCGAAGCCGACCATACGTCCACCGGAAAGATCACATCCTCCGGTGATAACGCAGCCTGAAATACCGAGCGCGATAACCAGTCTGTAGGACATGTTTGCGAGGAGGTTCAGGAAGTTGTTGGCCGTTAAGAAGTTCTTCGTTGTCAATCCTGTGTAGATAACGAGGATGAACATAACGATGATAACACCGTTGTTAATGAGAAAATCCGTGATTTTCTTTTTCTGTGACTTTTGCATTTTATTTCCCCTTTATTCTATCGAATCAGAATCAGAACTGCGTTGCGAAGGACATTACCTTCTCCTGCGTCATATCTTCCTTCTGATCAATCTCACCTGTGATCTTACCATTACACATTACATATACACGATCGGCCATGCCGAGAAGCTCCGGCATTTCGGAGGAAATCATGATGATCGACTTGCCCTGATCGGCGAGCTGCTCCATGATCTCATAGATCTCGTGCTTGGCACCGACGTCGATACCTCTGGTCGGCTCATCCATGATCAGGATCTCTGGATCATTGGCGAGCCATCTCGATACGATAACCTTCTGCTGGTTACCACCGGAGAGGTTCTCGATATGCTGCTGCATACTCGGTGTCTTAATCGAAAGCTGCTTGATACTGTCATCTACGATCTTATTGATCGTCGGGTGATCCAGGATGAAACCAGCCTTCAGGTGCTTGTTGTAAATGGAAATACCCGTGTTATCCTTGATGGACAGACATCCGAAGATACCATTACCACGACGGTCCTCGGTGATCATACCGAGACCTGCATCCATCGCGTCTCTCGAGCGCTTGATCTTCACTTCCTTGCCATGCATTTTGATGGTTCCGGAAGCGAGATGACGGATACCGAAGAGACCCTCCATGAGCTCGGTTCTCTGTGCACCGACCAGTCCACCGAAACCGAGGATCTCACCCTTACGGATGTTGAAGCTGCAATCCTGGAAGGACTTCGCGTGAATCGAGGAAAGATGCTCTGCCTCGAGGATGACGTCGCCGATCTCATGTACGTGATCCGGATATACCTTCGTAAGCTCACGACCTACCATCTTCGCGATGATATCGTCGGTGCTCATCTCGGCTGCCGGCCAGGTACCGACATAGGTACCATCTCGCATGACCGTGATGTCGTCGGCGATCCGCTTGATCTCATCCATCTTATGAGAGATGTAGATCATCGCAACGCCCTTATCACGCAGCTGGTTCATAACCTTGAAGAGGAAATCTACTTCCTTATCAGAAAGCGAGGAGGTCGGCTCATCGAAGATGATGACTCTTGCCTCATGAGAAACCGCCTTCGCGATCTCGACCATCTGCATCTGTCCGATGGAGAGCGAGCCGAGCAGCGCCTTCGGATTATAGTCGAGGCCCAGCTCCTTCAGCCAGCGATCGGTCTCTTCAAACATCTTCTTGTGATCGATCACCTGTACAGGACCATACTTATGTACCGGGAAACGTCCCATATACATATTCTCCGCGATGTTACGTGCCGGTATCGGCTGCAGCTCCTGATGCACCATGGCAACACCCTTCGCCATCGCATCATCCGGGTCTGTAATCGTCGTCTTCTCGCCATCCAGGTAGATTTCACCCTCATCCATGTGATAGATACCGAAAAGACACTTCATCAGTGTGGACTTTCCGGCACCATTTTCTCCCATGAGTGCGTGAACTGTACCCGGGCGAACAGCGAGGTTAGCGTGATCCAGCGCTTTTACACCGGGGAATGACTTACACACATTCCTTAATTCCAGTTTATACTCCGCCATTTTGCCCTCCAAGCATTAAATAATGGGTTTAAAAAACGGGTGGGGCGCAGCTCGTGCACCCGCACCCATTCCTATGTACTTCGTTAAATTCTTACGAACCTTTCGGATTAACCAAGAGATGCAAGAACGTCGTCAACGTTATCGGTGGTTACCTTTACGTAATCGCAGCCGATGTAGTGCTCATTGTCGCCGCCGGTGATGTACTTAACAGCTGCATCTGCTGCGGAGTGAGACTGAGAAATGTGATCGTTGAATACAGTACCGGTCTGCTTGCCAGCCTTAACGTTGTCACAAGCCTCCTGAAGAGCATCAACACCTACAAGGTAAACATCCGTACCAACGGTCTCGCCTGCTGCCTCGATTGCCTGCAGAGCGCCGAGAGCCATCGCATCGTTGTTACAGAAAACAACCTCGATGTCCTTGCCGTGCTGTGCAAGAGAGTTTGCAACGAGAGACTGTGCCTGCGCCTGATCCCAGTTACCAACCTGATCGTCAAGCTGCTCAACCTCGATGCCGGCATCCTTCAGAGCCTTTACAGAGAACTCTGTTCTGTACTGAGCATCTACGTTCTCCGGGTCACCCTCGATCATGATGTAGGAAACCTTACCATCGCCGTTGATATCGCCGTGGTTGTCGAGGTCAGCGATGATCTCGCCCTGCATGGTTCCGGACTGACGAGCGTCACATCCTACGTAGCAGACCTTCATGTTCTCGTCTGCCCATCTCTGCTCTTCCTGCGCATCCGGCTCTCTGTTGATGTATACGAGCGGAATGTTTGCTGCGGTTACCATATCTGTGATGGTTGCTGCAGAAGAAGAGTTTACCGGGTTGATGATAAGACAATCAACACCCTTGGTGATGAAGTTCTGAATCTGGTTGGTCTGAGTAGCCTGGTCGTTTGCACCATCCATGATCTCGATGTTCTCTGCCTTGAAGCCGAGGGATACGAGATAGTCCTGAAGCTCATTTCTGAAAAGGGTCATGAAGTTATCAGAGAACTGATAGATACATACGCCGACCTTCTTGTCGGAAAGATCCGCATCCGTTGCAGCTGCAGCTGCCTCTGTTGCTGCCTCAGAAGCTGCCTCTGTAGCGGCTGCAGTAGTCTCTGCCGCTGCTGCAGTCGTAGCTGCTGCAGTAGTCTCTGCTGGCTTCGAGCTGCCACATCCTGCGAGCATCGAAACTGCCATTGCTGAAACGGTAAGTAAGCTAAGTGCCTTCTTCATAATAATCCAATCCTCCTATGATTGTTTATCCTGACGGGACTCCCCCGTCCTTTTGATCATATTATATGAAGATGTTATGGCTGATAGAATAGAGAATCCTTCTTTTCATCTTGAAAATTCTTTGATTTCTTTGTTTATTTTTTCTCAGATTTCCTCTGCTTTTCTTTTTGCTTTCATGCAATTTGCGCTTAATCGTTTTAAAAGCCAGTGAATTTCCATGGTTTTTCCGTAAAATTGACCATAACAGGGCCCCGGAGGGCTGCCAGTGGCAACCCTCCGGGGTTCTGTTATCAAAGATTCCGGCTGTCCTCTACGATGTAGATCGGGCGGTCCTTCAGCTCTTCGAACAGCACCGCGATGTACTCGCCGATGATGCCGACGACGATGAAAAGGACGGCAAACATGAAGCAGAGCAGGACGACGATCGTCGCATAGCCGGACGGTGCGCCATCACGGGTCACCAGGGTGTAAATCAGCACGATCATCCCCAGAAATCCGCTGAAGAGACCGGCGAAGATCCCGAGCTTCAGGGGCATGTTCGAGAAGCACATGATGGTGTTCATCGCGAAGACGAAGAGCTTACGGATAGAATAGTGGCTGCTGCCCGCCACGCGCGGGGCTGCCTCGTAGGAAATCGTGGTCTTTCGGAAGCCGACGTTCTGCACGTAGCCGCGGAGGAAACGGACCTTCTCACGGTAGTTGTTCATGAGTACCTTCTGTACCGGGCGGGTGATGGCGAAAAAGTCCGAGGCATTGGCCTCGAGATGGACCTCCGACACACGGTTGATGAGCCAGTAGAAGCCGCCGGAGGTGATGTTTTTCAGAAGTCCGGCCGTTTTGTTTTCGGTGCGGACCATGGAGATCACCTGGTAGCCGGCGTCGAACTGGTCGACGATGTCCGCAAGGTACTTCGGCGGATGCTGTAGATCCGCATCCATGAAGACGAGGCCATCGCCCGTGGCGTAGTCGAGTCCGGCGGTCATCGCCGCCTCATGGCCGAAATTCCGGGAGAAGTGCAGCACGCGCACATGGGTCGTATCGCGGGCGGCCAGATCATCCAGGATCTCGCCGGTCCGGTCACGGGAGCCGTCATTCACAAAGACGAACTCGTAACCCCAGCCCTTCGCCGCAAGCGCCTCACCGTATTCTCTGGTCGTCTGGTAGAAGGTCTCCAGTCCGGCCTCCTCGTTATAAGCCGAAACCACTAAACTCAGTAATTTCATATATCTTCCTTCCAGCGTTTCTATAAATGAGTAACTGTCCCGGCCAATCAGTCGAGGATCTCGAGCTCCATGCCACTGTGCGATGGGTGACGGTCCTCCGGGCGCGGCAGCTTCATATAGTCGCCATACAGCATCGTGAGCACCTTATCCCAGGCCTTCGGTCCGGTGAAGTGTTCGTCCTCAAACTGGAACTCGATCGGCTCCTCCCAGTCATCCTCCACGGTGCAGTACTGGAAGTCCGGCTGGTAGTTCGAGAAGAAGGACTTCCCGCTTCCGGTCTGTTTCTTCCCGCAGAGCGGACAGCCCTGCTTTCCGGCATCCTTCGCACGTTCCACATCGCCCGCAGCGGTAGCCACTGGAGCTGCACCGCCCGTCTCGGCACGGTTCTGATCCGTGTACTTCCGGGCCCAGCGCTCCTGCAGGCGGAAGATCCTCGGAAGCGGGATGAAACGACCGACACCGGCGAGGACCTGCACCTCCAGCTTCTGAAGGCCATGGTACTTACGCCAGTCGAGCTTTCGGCGGTGGCCCATGCCGAGGCCGAAAGCGATCTGCTGCTCCAGCTTCATGAGCCGCGCGCGGACCGGGCAGGATGGCAGGCGGTCGAGGATGAAGAGGTCGACCCAAAGGTGGTTGAGCTTTCCCTCATAAAAGGCCATGTCCGCGTCGTCCTCTGCGTGACGGCGGGAGTTGAGATAGAGCACACGTGGTACGAAATCATAGAAGGCCTCGCCACCGCGATACTCATCCGGCAGCACGAGCTGCATGTTCTCCGGGAGCTCCGCCCTCGCTACATCGACGAAGCGCTCGAACTCTTCTCTTCGGAAACAGAGATCGACATCGTCGTCCCAGGGGATGAAGCCCTTATGGCGTACCGCACCGAGGAGCGTACCGGAATCGATGAGGTACGTGATGCCATGGCGATCACATATCGTCTTCACGGCCTTCAGGATCTCCAGATTCGCCTGATGTACCCGTTCAAGATCAAATGTAAATTCTTCACTCATAGTTCTACCTTTATGTAATAGTTCAGCTAAGGGGGGGGACCCGGAGGGGCGGCAACGGAGGCCATACGTAGAGACCGTGTGAAATC
>CAKQED010000002.1:0-83325 GCA_934229835.1 uncultured Oribacterium sp.
GAGTACTGTGCTTCTGATGCCGGTCCACTGGGGCCTCTGTTGAATTCTATTCGGTCTCCTCGACGATCTCGAGCGAGCCCTGCATCCAGATCTTTCCCTTGAAGCGCCGGCCGACCGCCGGCACACCCGTGAGATCCGATTCGTTGATGGCGACATGAAAGATACACTCGTTGCAGCTGACCTTCATGTCCACCACATTTTCGTGGGTGTAGACATTTTCCTTCACCCGGAGAGAGACGATCTCGCCGAGGATCTGGTACATATCGCACTCGACACCGGTCGGCATGAAGGTGGTCTCCACGAGACTGTAGAGATCCTCCGTCTGATAGCGCTGCTGCACCTCGTGCATGAGGTTAAGATCGGTCTCTGTCAGCGTATCGATCGCCTCCGGGTCGCCCTGACGGGCTGCCTCGAAGAGTCGCTTCCGCTCATTCTGACGATGCTTCACGATCTCCGGATCCTCCGGACGCTTCTCGACCGGAAGCAGAATCTTTCCGCTCTCTGCGAGACCGGTCAGAAAGGCCTGACGCACACGCAGCGGCATCTGCATACGGCGAAGCTCGGTGAGCTGCACCGAATTCGTGATGTAAAAGATCAGCGGGATGCCTGAACGGAAATCCTCGAGCACGCCGGCATAGGTCTCCTTCTCGAGATGACGCTCGACGGCACCCTCCTCCGTCAGTGTTCCATCGTAGGAGCGCATATACGGAAAGTAGTATTCCCGGTGAAACACGCCATCCGGCGTGCGCTGACCGACCAGCGTGATGCCCATGGACGGTGCCACCGGGAGCTGATACTCCTCGGTCACGACACCCTCGCCGGCATTGATCGTCTGTACACGATACTTTTCATTCTCGGCCCGCACGAGCAGTGGCTCAAGCTGCAGCTCCGTATTCAGTTTTGAAAATCCGACGGATCTCAAAAATTTATGCATGGATGTATCTACCCTCTTTATAAAAATGATGCGATCGTTTTCATCATTTTCTCAACATCGATCGGTTTCGTCAAGTACCCATTCATGCCGGCCTCGGTCGCCAGCGTCCGATCCTCCTCGAAGGCGTTCGCCGTCATCGCGAGAATCGGGATCTCACGGCAGTACGCACTGTCCATCGCGCGGATCTGCCGGGTCGCTTCATAACCATTCATGATCGGCATCTGGATATCCATCAGGATGAGATCGTACTGTCCCGGTGTGGCCGCCGCCATCTTCCCGACGGCGATGGAGCCGTCCTCCGCAAGCTCGACGAGGAAGCCGGCCTCCTTCAGGATTTCGGTGGCGATCTCCTGGTTGAGCTCGTTATCCTCGACGAGAAGGATCTTCCTTCCACGGAAATCAGCGTCCGCCGGCTGTGCAGTGATCCGCTCCCCGCTGGCGTGATGCGTCGACGATGTCCGCGTCTGTCCGAAAGCAGCCGTACCCGACGTCGGTTCAGACGCAACGACATCCGAAGCGGACGCCCTCTGCGCCGGCGCACAGCAGCGGAAACGGAGGCAGACATCAAAGGTGCTCCCCTGTCCTTCGACGCTGGAGAGCTCGATCGTGCCGCCCATCATCTCGACCATCCTCTTCGTGATGGCGAGGCCGAGACCGGTGCCCTGGATGCCGCTGACCGTCGCCGTCTCCTCTCGTGAGAAGCTCTCGAAGAGGTGCTTCTGGAACTGCTCGCTGATGCCGATGCCAGTATCCCGCACGATGAAGTGATAGCAGGCACCGCCCTCCGGTCCACCCTTTTCCTGACGCAGGAGGAAACGGATGCTGCCGTTCATGCGGTTATACTTCACCGCGTTGCTGAGCAGATTGAGAAGGATCTGCGTGAGACGCAGCTGATCAGCCAGCACGTTCTCCTCCTGCACATCCTGAAGCTCCATCAGGAAATCGATCTGCTTCTTCTCGAGCGACGGACGGATCATCGTACTGAGATCCTCCATGAGGGTCGGCAGATGGAGCGGCTTCTCCTGCAGTGTCACCTTGCCGCTCTCGATGCGGCTCATATCGAGCACATCGTTGATAAGGGAGAGCAGATGCTCACTCGACATCCCGATCTTCCCGAGATAATCCCGTACCTTCTCCGGATGCTCCAGCTGCGCGGATGCAAGCTCGGTGAAGCCGATGATGGCATTCATCGGGGTACGGATATCGTGCGACATATTATTGAGGAAGGTAGTCTTCGCCGCATTGGCACTCTCCGCCTGCGTGAGCGCGTGCTTCAGCTCCTGCTCGCTCTCCTGCAGCTTCGCGTTCAGTCGCTCCGCACGGGCCGCGGCGAGGCGCGCATTCCGAAGGAAGCCGAGGATCACTGCAAGGATCAGAAGGAAGAGGACCAGACAGGAGATGGTTACCGTCAGGAAATTATCCTTCACGTAATCGAGGAGGGTAACCTTTTTCGCCGCATCCTCATACATCGAAACGGCACCGGTCAGCTTCGTGCTCTGCATGGTCTTCAGGGTCTTGTTGAGAATCGAGTTCAGCAGACGGTTTCCACGTTCTACCGCGAAAGAGACCTCCCCCGCCTGGGTGAGGTAGACACTATGGAGCTCCTTATCATTGACATACTGCATAGCCTGCGCGGCGCGGATGAGCATACCGTCGGCATCGCCACGCTCGACCGCCTGCTCCGCATCCTCGTAGCTGTCATATTTTGCGATCGTCCAGAACGGATAATTGTTTGAAATATACCACTTGGCCTGCGCATCGTTCTTCACGATGGCGATGGTATTCGACATACTTTCGTTAAAAGCATCCTGCGCAGTCACGACGGCGAGCGGGATAGACAGCACCGTGTTCGACAGTGACACGCCGCTCCGCTCCGCGTAGTACGGATTCTGGCTGACATGAAAGACCATATCGATCTTCCTGTTCTGCACCGCCGAAAGCGCCGCCTGCAGCGTATCGAAGCCGACGATTTCGAAGTGGATCGTCTCATCGAGACAGTCCGTCGCGTGCAGGATGTAGTCATTGAGCACGCCCGTCACCTGCCCGGTCTTCGGATCCTCCACGCTGAAGCCGGGATTGTTTCGCAGATAGCCGATCCGGATGCTGCCATGCTGCGAAAGCCAGTCCTTCTCTTCCGCGGTCAGCGGCGAGAGCGACTGTGTCGCGATGTAGCGCTTGTAGAGCTCGTTCGCATAGAAAGGCTTATCCCTCTCCATCGCGCGCATCGCATCATCCAGCTCCTCCTTCAGATCCGGGCGCTGCTTCGAGATGCCGAAGTAAATATCCGAGCTGCCCGTGTCTACGATCGCCGTCAGTCCCGCATCTGCCCAGATAGAGGTCTCCGTCGACACCACGCCGTCCAGCTGCCCCGCTTCAAACAGCGCCTTCGCTTCGTCAATGCTGTCGACCGGCACGTGGATGGTCGTGATGTCATGCTTCTTTTCCCACGCACAGAACTGCGTGTACTGAATGGTCTTTTCCATCACTGCGATGCGTTTTCCATTGAGACTGGAAAGCTGCGTCGCGGAAATCCCGGAATGCTCCATATCTACGTACAGATAGTAGCGCTCCTCACCCATCGGCCGCTCAGAGAAAAGCATATGCTCTGCACGCTCGTCGCTGTAGGAAATGGCGCTCATGATATCGATCTGCCCGTTCTCGAGCTTCTCAAACAGCGCTGTCCAGTCATCCTTCACATAGATATAATCCCAGCCCGTGTAGGACGCCACCGCCTGCTCGTACTCATAGCCATAGCCACTGCGCCCACCATCCGGATTCGTGATGTGGTAGGAATCCTCGTACCAGGCCGCACGGACATTCACATACATATCAGAGGCACTTGCTGACGTTTCCAGCGCCGACGCCTCATCTGCCGAAGACGATACCGCAATCTGCCCATCCGCCGAAGACACCTCGCCGCCTTCCGTCGCAGCGAACGCGCTCAGCGAAAACAGCAGTACGAAAAAGAAAAAGTATGCGACAGATCTTCTCATATAGAAGAAATCCCTGCCGGCATACTTTCTAAAAACGCTATGGAAATATGACAAGAGGTTCCACTCCCCATGTCCGGGCTGATGTCTATACGGCGTCGCTCTGTTCATAATTCCCCCTGTTAACTGCGTGTGGTGTTTTCATACATCGTTCTACACACTATAGCATACTATCGCGTTTTAGGGAGATTCTTTTTGAGCATACCGCAGAACAGTTCCGTCACAGCCCGAACTTCTGCTTCGCGAGCACCGCAATCATATCCGACGCCTCGTCCACGTCGAAGACGGAGCTGTCGAGGATGATGTTCCGGTAAGTGTACGCATTTTCGATATTCTCGCAGTAGCGCGTCCGATAGCGCTCGCGCGCGAGATCAACATCGTGGATCATTTTCATCGCGGTGCTGTCGCTCATACCGAGAATCTCCGTGCAGTTATGGAAACGCACATCATACGGGGCCTGCACATAGAAGGACAGCCGCCGCTGCTTATCCCGCAGCACATACTCCGCGAGCCGCCCGACGATGATGCAGTCCTGCTTCTCCACCGTATCCCGGATGATGTTGCTCTGCACCTCGAAGATCTCATCCTCGAGCGAGGTCTTTCCGAAGCCAAGCGGAAACTTCTGATAGTACAGACGGTTGCCCCGGCTCATCTCCTCCCGGTTCCCGATCTCCGACACCGGAAGTCCCATCCGCCGTGCGGTTTCCTCCACGATATCGCGGTCCATGAAGTAGATGCCGAGCTTCTCCGCCGTCTTCTGCGCGATCGCACGTCCCTTCGACGCGAACTGGCGCGAGATGGTGATGACATAATGCTGGCTCATGTTTTCCTCCTTCTTAAATCACAGGGCAATGCAGATTGATGTAAGCATTGGCCACTCACAGACAAAACGCCTACCTCAGCACATCCGGACAATGCATCCGGATGTAGGCATTGTCCTCTCCGTCATACGACGAAAACGGCACTGTCCCGCGATGGCGATACCGACACCACGGAACGAAGCGCCGCTTCTTCGATGTAACTTTCTTCAATGCAAGCTGGCTCAGCGCGCTCGGAGCTCCTTCTTCGCGGTGCGGCGCACGATGATCGACAGGGTGAAATCGATGATGAAGTAGATCGCGAAGGCGAAGCCGAAGAGCACGAAGACGTCCGAGACGTTGATCTGGCCCGTGCCGTTGTAGCGGTTCGCGTTGGCGAGCACCTGCTTCGTCCGCGCCATCAGCTCGATGATCGCGATGTTGGCGAGGTAGGAGGAGTCCTTGATGGTCGAGATGACCTGGCTGAGGAGCGTCGGCACGATCTTATGGTAGACCTGCGGCAGGATGATGTAGATCATGGTCTGCACGCTCGAGAAGCCCTGGGATTTCGCCGCCTCGAACTGCCCCGCCGGGATCGCATTGAGGCCGCCACGCACGATTTCGGCGATGACGGAAGACTCGAAGAGGATCAGGGCGAAGGCACCCTTGAACAGGAGACCGGCCTCGACACTGGAGAGTCCCAGCATTTTCTGCTTGAGGAAGCCCGGGATCGGCAGGAATACGAGGCAGATGAAGATCCAGAGCAGGAGCGGGGTGTTTCGGAACACCTCGATATAGATGGTCGCCAGGATGCCGAGGATACGGTTATCCTTCTTCGTGCAGTAGTTCCGCGCGATGGCGAGCAGGTAGCCGAACACGACACCGATCAGCACCGCAACAGCGGAGATCACGACGGTAAAGGCCACACCACGTAAGAGGAACGGCAGGACGCCCTTCATCGAAAAGATACTGAAGCTTGCTTCCAGGTTTTTCATACGTTTCCTCCCAGCTTGCGGACAGTGGCAGCTTCACGTGCCTTGAGGCGGAGCTCCCAGCTGCTGGCGAGATGCGAGAGCGGGAAGCAGACGATAAAGAACAGCGCACCACAGAGGATGTAGGCCGGTCCATAGGCACCACCGGTCTTCTCACCGGTGACGAAGCTGTAGGTGATGGAGATGAGATCACTTCCGCCGACGATATAGAGGCAGGAGGTGTTCTTGATAAGGTTGACGATCTGGTTCACCATCGGCGGCAGGATGATCTTGACGGTCTGTGGCAGGATGATGTAGTACATCTCCTCGAAATAGGTGAAGCCCTGCGACTTCGCTGCCTCAAACTGACCGAACGGCACCGCTTCGATGCCGGCACGGAACACTTCCGCCATGTAGGCACCGGTATACACGCCGAGGGCGATGATGCCGGTCGGGATCACGCCGATGGAGTGCTTCGAGAAGGCCAGTGCGTAGTAGAGGAAGCAGAGCTGCAGGAGGATCGGCGTGTTCTGTATGAACTCGACGTACACTCGCGAGATCAGCCGGAGCCCCTTGCGTCCGCTGGTGGCCATCAGGCCGAACAGCATGCCGAGCAGCAGTGCCAGCAGGATACCGAACAGCGCGGTCACCACCGTGTTGCCGAGCCCCAACAGAAATCCATGTCGGAAATTCCAGATTTTATTCCAGGCATATGCAGAAAACAGACCGCCCATCGTACACCTCTCTAAGAGAATCCGGGGCAGATAGGAGCTGCCCCGGGGTTTTCAGCTTAACTTACATTCATTTCGGATCGGATCCAATCAGATCTGAGTCCATCCGATCGAATCGAATCCACTTTACTCGAGTGTTTTGAACCTTCATGACTTCGCATGTAACGCGCTGCTCATGGCCGGTTCGAACACATCTCATCATGCCAGGTTGTTCTCTGCCTTCAGAGAATCCACTGTACCGTCGGACAGGAACTTCTGGATCTCATCCTCGCAGTAGGTGGAGAAATCAGAGCCCTTGGTGGTTGCGATACCATACTCCTGCGGTGCGAACTCCTCCTTGATGTAATCACGGTCATCGGTGTGATAGATCGCAAGGATGGACTTATCTACACAGAAGGCATCGACTTCACCAGCAGAAAGTGCAGTGGAGATGGTTGGGTAATCATCGTACTGCTTGAAGCTTACGCCATCGGTCCAGGTCGCCGGGTCAAATGTCTCCGGATCGAATCCGTCACCGGTCAGTACCTTGTTATCGACCATCGCGGTCACGAGAGACTTCGCAGAGGTAGAGCCGGAGGAAACACCGACAACCTTATCCTTCAGGCCTGCGAGATCTGTGATACCGGAATCCTTCTGTACGAGTACGCCGACGTGATCGGTATAGTACGGTGTGGTGAAATCCCAGCTCTTCTTACGCTCATCGGTGATGGTGAAGGTCGCGAGTACGCAGTCGATATCACCGGAGTCGAGAAGCTCGGTTCTGGTCGCTGCGGTTACGGTCGTGAACTCGACATCGACACCAAGGTCCTTCGCGATATCCTGTGCGAGGGAAATCTCCATACCGGAATACTCACCCGTCAGCGGATCCTTATAGCCGAAGCCCTGAACGGCATCCTTTACACCAACGTGAAGGACGCCACGGTCGATGATCGCCTGTGTATCGGCACCGATCTCCGAAGAAGCATCGCCACCCTCGGCTGCGACTGTCGTCTCTGCAGCAGCTGCGGTCGTATCAGCGGCAGCTGCAGTGGTCGTTGCGGCTGCCGTGGTCGTCGCCGGTGTGCTGGAAGAACCACAGGCAGCCAGGCCCATCATCATCGCGGCTGCCATCGCCATACTGGTGAATCTCATCATCTTTCTCATAATTTTCTCCTCCTCATGATTATATATGTTGATCGGAGATCTCCTTTATCGGATGATCTTTCCGAGGAACTCCTTGACTCTCGGACTGTCCGGAGCGGTGAAGAAGTGCTCCGGTGTACCGGCCTCTATGATTCGTCCGTCTTCCATAAAGACGATCCGATCCGCCACCTGCCGTGCAAAGCCCATCTCATGGGTAACGACCACCATCGTGATGTTTTCTTCCTTCGCGAGCTTCACCATGACGTCGAGTACGTCCTGAATCGTTTCCGGATCCAGCGCACTGGTCGGCTCATCGAACAGGATGATCGGGGTCTTACAGCAGAGCGCCCGCGCAATCGCGATTCGCTGCTGCTGTCCACCGGACAGGGCCGTCGGATAAACACCGGCCTTATCCCGAAGTCCGACGACATCGAGATAGTGATACGCGGTTTCCTCGGCTTCCGCCTGCGAAACACCATGCAGCTTCGTCGGTGCCAGTGTCAGGTTCCGAAGCACGGTAAGATGCGGGTAGAGATTAAACTGCTGGAACACCATCGAGATCTTCTCCCGTACGATCTTCCGCTGATTCTTCTCGGTCATCTCCTCCCCATCGATCAGGATGCGACCGCTGGTCGGTGTTTCCAGGAAGTTCATACAGCGGACGGTGGTGGACTTACCGGATCCGGATGGACCGATGATGACCAGTTTCTCTCCGTCCTTAACTTCGAGATTCACGTCCTTTAATACGTGAAGATCACCGAAATTCTTATTGATATGTTCCAGCTTGATCGTTGCCACTGTACTTTCCTCTTTCTTTTCATCCGGAACCCCGTATCACAGATCTGTGATTCCGGGCTTTCCGATCTCCCCTTGTTTTTCAGACATTTCGACCTTTTCTCCAGGTCTGCTGTGTGCTCGCCTAAAAGAAAACAAAAAGACGCCATAGATTTCTCTATGACGCCTTTGTCAAATCAGATGATTCATATGTCCTGTCAGTTCTTCGGATCCTGTTTCGCCGGATTTCGGTCCGGCTGTGCATGTCCTTTAACCGATGGGCTTATTGTAGTCATCTGATTTTATGATTTCAAGTGATAGTTCTGAAATTATCTATTCTGTTTTTTTATATCTATTATACGAGGCCCTGTGCAAGCATAGCAGTTGCAACCTTCTCGAAGCCGGAGATGTTCGCACCAACGACGAAGTTATTCTCATAGCCATACTTCTTTGCGGTCTCAGAAACGCTCTTATAGATGTTTACCATGATGTCGTGCAGCTTGTTGTCGACCTCTTCGAAGCTCCAGCTCAGTCTCTCGGAGTTCTGAGACATCTCGAGTGCAGAAACCGCTACGCCGCCAGCATTGGCTGCCTTACCCGGCATATAGAGAATCTTCGCTGCAAGGTAAGCATCGATGGCAGCTTCGTCAGAAGGCATGTTGGCACCCTCACATACACACCAGCAGCCGTTGTCGATGAGCTTCTTCGCATCCTCACCGTTGATCTCGTTCTGGGTTGCGCATGGAAGTGCGATGTCACACTTTACGCCCCATGGACGCTCACCCTCGTGGTACTCGGAACCCGGAACGCGGTTTGCGTACTCCTTGATTCTCGCTCTCTCGACCTGCTTGATCTGGCAGAGAACCTCGAAGTTGATGCCGTTCGGATCATAGATGTAGCCATTGGAATCGGAGCAGGTAACAACCTTCGCACCGAGCTGCTCAGCCTTCTGGATCGCATACTGTGCAACGTTACCGGAACCGGAAACGACGATGGTCTGACCCTTCAGCTCCTTGCCGGCACCCTTCACCACCTCATCGGTGATGTACACGAGACCGTAGCCGGTTGCCTCCGGACGAGCGAGGGAACCACCGAAGGTGAGACCCTTACCGGTCAGAACGCCCTCATAGAGGCCGGTAATTCTCTTATACTGTCCATAGAGGTAGCCTACCTCACGTCCGCCGACACCGATATCACCGGCCGGAACGTCGGTATCCTTACCGATGTACTTATAGAGCTCGGTCATGAAGCTCTGGCAGAAACGCATCACCTCTGCGTCTGACTTACCGTGTGGGTCGAAATCAGCACCGCCCTTACCGCCGCCGATTGGAAGACCGGTCAGGGAGTTCTTCAGAATCTGCTCCATACCGAGGAACTTCAGGATGGACTGGTTTACAGACGGATGGAAACGGAGACCGCCCTTGTACGGTCCAATGGCTGAATTGAACTGTACTCTGTATCCGAGATTTACGTGGTTTACACCCTTATCATCGGTCCATGGTACTCTGAACGTAATGATTCTCTCCGGCTCGACAAATCTCTCCAGAAGAGCATTCTTACGATATACATCCTCGTTCTTTGAAACGATCGGGTCCAGAGACTCGAGAATTCTCTTTGCAGCCTCGAGAAACTCCGGCTCGTGCGGATGCTTCGCCTTTAATCCTTCGTAAACTTCATCAACATAAGACATAAAATTTCCTCCTTCAGGAACAGCTTATTGGTTGAGTTTAAAAAATCCGGATACCAAGACATAGTGCGCCCGTTCTTTCCTGAAGGCGCCCCCATTGGCTCCGAATCCATGTTTTATCGGGGTAACTATAACATGGTATAATCTTTACGTAAATAAAAAATTTCTGATATAAATAAATATTATGGGGCGTGAGCGCCCATTTTTTTGCTCTAAAGGAGCTATTCGCTCCGTGCCATCCTTATTCATTTTTCTCCATAAAGAAGCCCCTAGATCATACGACCTGGGGGCTTCTATTATGTTGTGATTTCACACCTCGCGAACTTCCTGCGGAGTGCGTGCCGAGACGGCGTAGACATTGACCGTGTGCGCCATGCGGCTGTTGAAGAAGATGCGGTCACCGGCGTGGGCGTAGATCGGATGTGGGTGCGCGTCCTGTCCGAGCCAGTCGGAGTCATGCTTACAGAGCGGAACCCAGCGGAGGATGCCCTCATCCCAGTCCGGCTCGACCTTCGTGATGTAGGCACCATCCTTTCGATGCGGATCCGGGCCGTTGTCGGTCGAGTTCTCGCGCTCGATGATTTTCTCACCCGGCATGCGATAGTAGCCGTCGCAGGTCAGATTGCCGCGGTGGTCCATCAGGAAGTGGCCGTAAGCGTTATACTCATCTGGCAGGGCGATTTCCCAGAATGTACGGGCCGGCAGGCCGTCTGCATCCGTCTTCGAAAAGTCGATGTCACAGCGGCCGACCATCGCCGGACCATTTTCGTACCCGCCATGGTAGATGATGCTTCGTCCATCGTCTGTCCACATCTCATGGCAGACCCAGTCATTTCGACTGCGCACATACCCACGCGGATTTCCCTTCGTATCATCGCCCTCTGTCCGGACATGGTAGAAGATATCCTGATGGTGGTCATAGATGTTCACACGACGGATGCCACAATCAAAGGCCGACCACTCATGGTTATACATGATGATGTCTGAATCGAGCGGGTGAAACTGCACGTGCGTGATCCAGCAGAGTGGAATCGTTTTCTCATAGAGAAGTGCTCCACTCTCGGTATCGTAAACGCAGAGATACGAGTTCAGTTTTTCATCCTGCGCACGCTGGTCGATGTTGTACTTCGGACGTTTATCGAGGCCGTACCCCTCGGTATCCGGATCAAAATCGAGGATACGCCCATCTGTCATCGGCACACACAGCTTCGTACCATCGAGACTCACATGCGTAAAAGCAGTCATACGGCCATCTGGTACCCGATTCAGCACCCGTATATTTCCCTCACGGTCAGAACTGCAGATTTTATCATCCTGGATATAGTAAATCCGCTCACGGATATAATCGAGACATACGCTGGCCTTTCCGAGTCCTTCATTCTGCGTTCCATCGAAGTAGACATAGCTTTTCAGAATGCCCTTCTGATTGTTTGTCAGCTGACGATCTGTACCGTGAAACATATCATGCATCCAGACATTCGGGTGCCCATCCCGGTCAGAAATCAGATAAATGCGCTCATCATCCTGACTAAGTGATGAGCAGGTAAAGTAGAGGAGCTGGGTGTTGAAACGGTCTCTACCCAACACATCACTCACTAAAATTCTACCATTTAAAGGTTTTGATTGATTCATAATGCGTCCTTCTTCATATTACAGCACACGCCACGGAAGAATCCGACACCCTGTCATACGTTCAGATCAGCATCGCAGGTCCGAAGCGATGACTGACATCCTGAAGGTTTGCCCCCCTTCGCTTCTCATAGAAAACAAGATTGCTACGGAACACGACCTCGCTTCCTACCTTTATGATACTATGTGCCTTTTGATCCTTCAGAAGGTAATCGAGAAGCACCTCTGTAGCCGTATAGGCTTGGGCATACGGATTTTTCTGAATCAGATTCTGATATACATTCCGCTTCATCGCCTCGATATTTTCACCGAATACATCACTTCCCACGGCATAGATCCTGCCGGCTCTTCCAGATTCTTCGAGTGCCATCTCCAGCATTCGACTCGTTCTCGAAGAAACACAGCACACCGCTGCAACGTCCGGTTCTGAAACGGCCGCCAGAATATTCTGATAGTTCTCTTCATTTATGGTATGGCTGTATACCTTATATACTTTATTCTCGCAATGATGCTCACGGAGATACTGATCAAAGCCGATTTCGATTCCTCTATGCGAATAAATTCCCTGCTCACCGGCGCACATGAAAATGCTGCCATAAGAAGCGATCCGACCGGTTATAAGCTCTGCCACGGTCGCCCCGATGACCTTATAGTCACCGAGCACACAGCTGAGACGTCCCGAGTTTTCCATATCCCGGTCCACCATCGTCAGTGCTAAGCCTCTCTCTACAAATCGTGCAAGTTCTGCTTCTCTAAATGGCGATGTATTCCCATCTAAAACCATGCCGTCGATCGTGCCTGCTTCCAGCTCCGCGCGTAATGTATCCAGCGAAATCCAGCCTGCGCGTTTATCCGCATCTGTAATTTCCGGCACACTAAAGCTATGATAAGGGCACTGCATCAGTTCTATATTCATATCGCGCCCCTGCTCTATATACGCATTCTGGAAACCACTCCATAAAGATGGATAGTAGTACCGATTATCTCCTTCGATACTCGGAAAGCATCCGACGATACGCTTGCTTTTCCGATTCAGGGAAGCTGCAGCAAAGTTCGGACGGTAGTCAAGCTCTTTTGCTACCTCCAGAATTTTATTTCTCGTATCCTCACTGATACCCGTTTTTCCATTCAGTGCAATATGAACGGTGCCTAAGGAATATCCGGATTTTGCCGCAACGTCTTTGATCGTAACTCTGTTTTTCACTTTACCTACCTACATTAAATCCAAAGAATTGATTTGCATTATTGAAGCAAATGCCTTCGATCACTTCCTTTAGATTCTGCTCTGAGCCGAAGTATTCACCTCGCTCGCAAAGTTCGCCCAGATAATTGCAGAGCACTCTACGATAGAGCTCATGACGCGGATAGGAGATAAAGGATCGGGAATCCGTCAGCATGCCGACGGAAAGTGCGACCGGATAAAGGTTCGCGCAGCTTCTGAACTGACGGTCGATACCGAACTGCTGGTCATTAAACCACCACGGTGCCGCAAGCTGTACCTTCGCGACGGTTCCGCTGTCGCAGAAGCCGGCCGCGAGAACCGCCCAGGTCTCGATCTTCGTTCCATCCAGTGGATAGAGCAGGGTCTTCGGAAGCTCGCCCAGGATGGTCAGACGATTCAGGATCTCACCGACGGAAGTCACCGCGCACTGATCATCGGTACAGTCAAAGCCGGTCGACTGTCCGACACGCTGTACACCTGTGGTATTCGCATCGAGATAGGTACCGATGTGGAGCTGCATGACATAGCCTTCTTTATGATAAAGCCGGCCCATCTCCACCACGAACGCACTCTGGTACTGGTCCACCTCATGTGCAGTCAGCGTTTCATTTCGTCTTGCCTTCTGGAAGATTGCTTCGATTTCCTCTTCAGTATAATCGCTCCAGGTAAAATAAGGAATGCCATCATCCGAAACCGTGGTGCCGGTCACTGCACGGAAGTACTGAAGACGCTGATCCAGCGCATCCAGCATCGTCCGGAAACTCGTGATCTCTGTCTCTGCCGCTGCCGCAAGCTTCTGTAAATAGTCATCAAAGGTGTCGAGCGTGAGGAACATCGCCTTATCCGGACGGAAGGCCGTGATGACACGAACCTTACAGTTCGGATCCTGCTGCAGGAGCTTATGATACTTTAAATCATCGATCGGATCCTCGGTCGTCGATACCAGACGCACATTACTGTGCTCCATGCACCACTGACGCGTCATATGCTTTTCCCGAATCAGCGCCTTCGTCTTCTGGTAGATTTCTTCTGCATTCTCCTCACAGAGCGGCTCATCGATGTCGAAGTACCGCTTCAGCTCCAGCGCACACCAGATATAGATCGGGTTGCCGATCATCTTCGGCAGCACCTTCGCAAACGCGAGATACTTCTCATGGAAGGAGGTCTCCTTCCCGGTGATGAGCTTCTCATCGATCCCGAAGGTACGCATCGCTCTCCACTTATAGTGATCTCCCTCGAGCCACATCTCGCCGAGGTCCTCGAATTCCTTATTTTCGTACATGTCCTTCGGGGAGATATGACAGTGATAATCGATGATCGGCAGCGGCTCTGCGTACTTGTGATAGAGCTCCCGTCCGGTTTCATTCGTCAGAAAAAGCTCTTCCGAAAATGTATGCTGTAATTTCATCTTCTATTCCTCCTTAGAAACCGATCAGTGCACCACCATCGACCGGGATGCAGGAACCGGAAATATAACGCGCCGCCTTACTGCACAGGAACGCCGTGACCATACCGATATCCATCGGATCTCCGACACTCTTCGCCGGAATACGACCTAAGATCTTCGCAAGACGAGGTGGGTCGTTATCGACTGCCTTATGGAACATCGGGGTATCGATCCAGCCCGGTGCGATGGCGTTTACGGTCACGCCATACTCTGCAAGCTCTGCCGTCAGCACATGGATCATGCCGAGGAAGCCCGCCTTCGCCGTCGCGTAACCGCATACCTGTGGCTGTCCGATGTACGAGGTCATCGATGCCTGGAAAATGATGCGTCCATGGCGCTGCTCCTTAAAGTAAGGTGCGACTGCCTTCGACATCGCGAAGGAGCCCACGAGGTGCACATCGAGTACCGACTTATAGTCCTCGACCGTCATATCCCAGATATACTTCTTGCAGTGGTTGCCGGCGTTGTTCACCAGGATCGTCACCTTTCCGAAATCCTTCACGACCTGCTCCACCAGTGCTTCGGCATGCTCCGTATCTGTGATGTCATGCTGATAGTAACGTACCTTCTCGCCGAATTCTGCAAGGGTCTCCGCTGCCGCTTCCGGTGATCTCGATGCCACCACCGCCACTTCTGCGCCTGCTGAAACGAGGCAGCGCACGATGGCGAGACCCAGCCCGGACGCGCCACCCGTAACGATGGCCACCTCTCCGTCGAGGTCATACCAGCCCAGCATGCTGAATCCCTTCATCTCTTCCTCGGTAAATGCCGCCATATTCTTTCCTCCTGAGGATAAACCTCTATGATTTCTTTACTGTTCACATGCCTTCGGTGGTATGTTCTTATCCTGATACTTATATGGAATATAAAACTCTTTATGCCCCATCGCCTCGGATTTGCTGAGCACGCCGGAGGCGATCTCCGCCACATGCACCGCAAGTTCCTCCGCCATCGCATCCCGACTCTTCTCACCGCTCAGAATCGGACTCGCGTCGAATTCCATATCCTCTGCCATGTGCTCGAAGGTTGCATGATTTCCGGTAATCTTGATGCACGGGGAAACCGCACTGCCGACGACGCTGCCGCGACCGGTCACGAGGAACACGATATGTGCACCACAGCTGATGAGATCCATCAGTCCCTCATTATCATTCGGATTCGTGATACCGAACTGCATCCAGTACGGATCCGGTGTCGAATCCAGCAGCCAGAGTCCCGGCTTCGTCGGTGGCACCGCCACCTTCGTCACACCCTGAATCGGCCGGGAACCACTCTTCACCAGCGCGCCCATCGACTTTTCCTCGATGGTCGTGAGCCCACCCGCGAAATTTCCCGGGCTGATCGAGTACTGTCGCACAGATTTACAGTAGTCCAGCATCTTGTCGTAGGTATAGGACAGCTGCTGCCGTACCTCTTCCGTTTCCCCGCGATTCACCAGCATATCGCGAAGCCCGATGGCCTCGACGATCTCCTCGAAGATCGCCGTGCCGCCGAGATCTACCAGCTTGTCATAAAAGCGCCCGACGACAGCATTGCCCGCGAGTCCCGAGGTATAATCCGAGCCTCCGCACTCCGCGCCGATCACGAGATCCTTTAAGCGCATCTCCGCACGTGGCGTATCCTGCAGCTGCTTCAGCGCCCATTCCACCCAGGCGAGTCCCTTTTCGATCGTCGTCTGTGTGCCGCCTTCCTGCTGAATAAACATCCAGTAGCTCAGCTTCCCTTCCTTCGTCGCGATGTCCGCGAGCCACTCCGGCTGGATATACTCGCATCCCAGCCCCACCGCCAGCACCGCCCCGATGTTCGGATGACGAATCATGCTGATCAGCATATTGACCGCATACTGATTATCCGTGCAGCCCGGGAAGCCGATCAGCTCGACATCCAGATGATCGGCACGCTCCACGATTTTCTGCGCCACAAACTCGGCACACTTCACGGTATAGATGACCAGCACGCGGTTTCGGATGCCGAGCCGTCCATCCTTTCGCTGATATCCCATAAAGGACAGTTCTTCCAGTCTCTTCATCTCGTCCGTCCTACTCATACTTCGTGTCCTTCGGTGCACCGGTGACCGCATCCAGATGGCTGGAACGCTCATCGTAGTTCGAGTGCATCACATGGAGATGCACCCAGGTACCGCGGCCAATGTCGGCGCTCGCACTGCCGATGACCACCCCGTACTTCACGATGGGCTCGTCCTTCTGAATGTCGCGAAGCGCGATTTTATGCCCCACCGGAATCGCATCGGCCGCATAAATCTCCTGCGTCTCGGTTTCTCCGATGATCTCTGCCGTCGTGCCCTTCGGAATCTCCGTCAGGGCCGTGGCTACATTGTCCTTTTCATCAATCTGGAACACCCGATAATCCATCGTTCCTCCAAATCTCCATCTGCTTACAGGATGCCAAACTTCTCAAATGCTGCCGTCGCCGTCATGCCGCCCTCGATGGCCTTCCGCACGAGCTTTTCGCCGGCCGCCTTCTCGAGCGCCTTTTCGATAACCTCATCCTTCACTTCCTTCGGAATGATCAGCACGCCATCGATATCACCGAACACGAGGTCTCCATCATGGATGGTCACCTGTCCGATCTCGATCGGGCAGCGATACTGGAACACATAGGTCCGGATCGAGCTGTCCTGCGCCCAGGTCGCACGGCAGAAAACCGGGAAGTTCTGGCTCAGCACCTGTGGTGTATCTCTGGAATAGCCATCGAGAACGGCCCCCACGGCACCTCTCGTCTTCGCGGTCGCGGTCAGCAGCTCGCCCCACAGTGCCGAATTATGCGCACCCGTCGCCACATAGATCTCATTCGGCTGCAGCTGATCGAGCGCCTCCGTGAGCAGTCCGAACGGCTTCTTCGGCGGTTCAAACACATCATTTTCAAGAACCGTACATGCATAGCCCGCCAGCTTTAAGCGATGATCCGGCTCGCTTCGGTCGATATAGGCATCCGCCGGAATCATGGACTCCAGTGGACGGATCTCCGCTGGTAAAAACTGATGCGAGTAACCCATCTGGTCGAGGATATCGCCGACCACCGGGGTATACAGCTTCTCCTTCATCAGTGCAAACATTTCTTCATCTGTATTCCATTGCTTCGCCATAACTGTTTTTTCCTTTCGCAGCATCAATTTTAGATAAAAATGCTGCCAAAATGCCGTCAAGGCATATCAGCAGCATTTCAAAATCACATAAGTACTTATCGATTCAAGTCTTTAACCCATCACCGGCATAATCAGATTTGGAAGTGTCATACAGAACGCCGGGATATAGGTCACGATGATCAGAACGATCAGCATGCAGACATAGAACGGTAACATACTCTTCGAGAGTCTCTCGAGCGGAATCTTCGAAATCGCAGCACCGATAAACAGTGTTGATCCTACTGGTGGTGTTACGAGACCGATACCCAGATTTGTGATCATGATGACACCAAAGTGCACCGGATCGATACCAATCTGTGTAGCAATCGGAAGAAGAATCGGGGTTAGAACCAGAATAATAACGCTCATGTCCATCATCGTTCCGAAAATCAGCATCAGAATGTTCATCATGATGAGAATCAGATACTTATTCGTCGTAAATCCGAGAATAGCACCAGAAATCATCGCCGGAACCTTGAGGTAGGTAAGCAGCCAGCCAAATGCACTTGATGTAGAAATCAGAATCAGTACAATCGCAAGTGTATTCAGCGCGTTCTCCAGCACCTGCCAGAAATCCTTGAAATTCATCTTCCTATAAATGAAGAAGGATACGATCAGGGACCAGTCTACAGCGATCGCCGCAGACTCGGTAGCTGTAAAGATACCGGCTACAACGCCGACCACAACAATCATAACCGTAAACATTCCCCAGACTGCAGACCCCGCGGTCTTCAGAAGATGCTTTACATTAAACGGTGTTCCCTTCGGATAATTTCGCTTGACGGAAATATAGTAGCTGTAGATCATCAGGACGATACCGAGGCAGACACCAGGCGCGAAGCCTGCCAGGAACAGACGTCCGACAGATACACTTCCGGCCACAGTGGAATAAATAACCATGTTGTGGCTTGGCGGAATCAGGATACCCTCAACGGAACTTGCCATCGTGACATCCGTTGAAAAGTCATCATCATAGCCCTGCTTCACCATCATCGGAATCAGGATCGTGCCAAGGGATGCCGTATCCGCAGCTGATGAACCGGAAATGCCGCCGAAGAACAGAGATGCAACGATGTTGACCATCGCAAGACCACCTCGAATCCAGCCTACCAGCGCATCGGACAGTTCAATCAGTTTATCTGATATACCACCCTTTCCCATGATTTCACCGGAAACGATAAAGAACGGAACCGCCATCAGTGAAAAGGAGAATACACCCTTTACCATGAGCTGTACCACCTGCATCAGTGGAAGCTGGAGATATATCATCGTAATGACGGATGCCACACCAATCGCATACGCGATCGGCATTCGCAAAAAGATAAAGCCAAAGAACATAATAATCAGCATAGCTGTCGCTACGGTCGTATTAGGCATGGTTCTTCGCCTCCTCTCTCGTTGCCGATTCTCTTATCTTACGTGCATTTTCGATAGACTGTGCGTTTCTTTCCTCTTCCGCCTTTCGTTCCGCTTCCTGCTGTGCCCACATATCGATATATGCCTGTGGAATCTTATTTAATCTTTTCAGAATAAATAGAAAGAAGCGTTCGCTCTGCATCAGCAGCATACACACACCCGCCATCGGAACCGCACCATAGAGTACTGACTGCGGAACCTGAATACCCGAAAGTGTGCTCTTCGCCATAAGTCCACAGAACTTCACTCCATAAATAATCATGAATGCCGAAAATCCAAAGATCATAAACTGGCTCAGCATTTTCAGAAAATCCACTGCCGGCTTCGGTAATATGAAATCCACCAGCATGACACGTAGATGCGTATCTGTTCGAACCGCAAGAGATGCACTGATCAAAGCCATATAAACCATGCACAGCAGAATGGACTGCTCACCCCATCTTGGTGTCTTGTGTAAAATATATCGGCAAAAAACGACATAGCTGGTAATGCAGATAGAAATCATAAATACGACTTTACAGAATGACATAAACAGCCAGTATACTGTGTCATAAAACTTTTTCATGCGTCATCCTCCTGCGAACGATCTCCTTAGTTCTGCACATCCTGCATCTTCTGAAGAAGATCCTCGATGCCCTCTGCATACTGAGTCCATACGGACTTGCAAGCTTCCTGTGCGGTGGCGATATCTTCTTCACTCATATCGATGACCGTAACGCCGAGACCTTCCAGCTTCTGCTTAAGCTGAACCTCTTCCTCTTCGATCTGACTTCTGTCCCAATCCGTTGCCTTCTGACCAGCCTCACGAAGGAGCTTCTGATCATCTGCAGAAAGTGCATCCCACTTTGCCTGCGCCATCAGAATGATTCCAGGAGAGAAGGTGTGCTTGGAAAGGAGGTAGTAAGGCGCAACCTCGTAGAACTTGTTGGAGTAGTATCCAGGATAACCATTCTCAGCGCCATCAACAACGCCAGACTGAAGCGATGTATAAAGCTCACTATACGAAATAGGCGTAGGCTCTGCGCCAAGGGCCTTCATGGTATCCATCATGAGCTGTGTCTCTGGAACTCTGATCTTCATTCCCTTTACATCCGAAAGTCCCTTGATCTCACTTCTTGTAAACAGGTTACGTGCTCCCTCATCGGTGTAGGCGACACCAACCATGCCAGCACCAACCTCTGCACCCTCATCCAGGAATGCCTGTCCGAGCTCTGCATCCTCAAGTACCTTATACATACCGTCACGGCTCTTGAAAATGAATGGAAGGCCAAACATATTCAGCTTCTTAAATCCGTAGTCAGAAAGTGAGTTTGTATTTCCGCGATACATATCAACGGTTCCGCCACCCATCTGCAAAGAATTGAGACAGGTCTTCTCATCACCCAGCGTCGATGCCGAATTCACTTCTACGACGATACGGCCATCGGACATATCATGTACATACTTCGAGAATACATAACCCGCTCTGGTATTAATGTTGTCATCTGGATTGAGCTCGCCATACTTGTAAACGATCTCGCACTTCGGGTCCTTCTCCCACTCAAGAATATCCTGAAGCGTCGGAATCTCAACACTATCGCCCTCTGTAGCGGCTTCTGTCTTTTCTGCTGCAGCTGCGGTTGTTTCTGTCGCTGCGGCAGTTGCTGCTGCAGTAGTCTCTGCCGCCTTTGCCGCTGTAGTCGCCTCCGGTGCCTTGGATGATCCACAGGCTGCCAGGCCGGCAACCATCGTTGATGCCATCACCATCGCAATGAGTCTCTTTTTCATACTATCCTCCTAAAATTTGTGGTAAAACGTTTCTCTATCCGTTGTGAAACGTTTTATATGTTGTCTATAGATTAATTCGAAAGAAGCATTCTGTCAACATTTTTATTGTACGTGTTGCTGTATTTTTGTTGATAGCATAACGTTTCATTGTCCATTTTGCCACCATATAATGATAGGGGTTCGCCGAAATGTTCCGTCATTTTTCTTTTGTATTTACATTTTTCACCCATGATGATAGTATAAAAAACACAGAACAGTTGAAACGTTTCAAAGGAGCTGCCATGCATACTACAGAAGATAATTTACTGGTCATCCATTCACGCCTGTCTGCTGCTGATTTTCGAGGCTTTTCTTTTTATAACGGATTAATTCGTGGGCACCGCCTGCTGAAGGTCCTTATATTCGCACTGCTCCTCATCCTTTTCGGATGGTGTCACTTCATGGCCGGCATGCCAAAATTTGCAGCAATCTACGCCTTTATCGGGTTCATCATCCCATTCGTTTATGTCCTGCAATACTGGTATAGCGTGCATCGTCAGACGATGGCCATGGAGCTGAGCGAAACACCACAGGATGCCTATACGGTAGGTTTCACTCAGCGAGGCATTTGGATTCAGCGTGGGCAGGAGCACGCATCCGTCGACTGGAATCGTATCGACAGCGCTTATGCACGTGGCAAAGAAACTTATCTTTACTACATGCAGAATCGCGCACTTATTCTCCCGGATGCTTCGACCGACAGCGAAAGCGTCTCGCTTCTCCTGTCACTTCTTGAAAAAAATCTGGGGCATCATTTTGAAAATCATCACACGAAATAATATGAAGGAGAACCATTATGATTATCACAAAATTTGAATCCTGGTGGGTTGAGCGTGGCAAGTGCTTATTTGACGAGAAGCGCCAGGGTGGCGCAAAGATGGGCTGGGATGTCCTGGTCATAAAACTGACGACCGATACCGGCATCGAGGGCATCGCGACCTGCATGGCCGCACGCTCCGGCGCTGTTTCTGAATCCTACTTAAATGAAACCGTGGCACCGGTCGTACTCGGCCGCGATCCGCATGACCGCGAAGCCATCTTCCAGGAGCTTTGGATCATTGACCGCCACGAAGCCTTCTTCCCTGTGTTCCTGCCAGGTCCCGTCGATGTCGCACTGTGGGACATCTGCGCGAAGGAAGCAAATCTTCCACTTTATAAGTACATCGGTGCATATCGTGACAGCCTGCCGGTCTATGCAAGCTCGAACTTCCTGCCGGGCATCCAGGATTATATCGACGAAGCACTCTACTATAAGAGCAAGGGCATCAAGGGCTATAAGATGCACCCGGCCGGACCGGTCGAGTTCGATATGCAGGTGCATCAGGCGGTGCGTGATGCCGTCGGTCCGGATTATGCACTGATGACGGATCCGGTCGGCGATTACACGATCGACGAAGCGGTCCGTGTCGGCCGCCAGCTGGAACGCCTTAACTTTGAGTGGTTCGAGGAGCCGTTCCGTGATTTCGAACTGTATAAGTACACCGAACTCTGTAAGACCCTGGATATTCCGATCGCCGCGACCGAAACCACGCGAGGCTGTCACTGGGGCGTGGCACAGGTCATCAACCAGCATGCGGCGGATATCGTCCGTGCCGATGTTTCCTGGAAGGACGGTATCACCGGCACCCTGAAGATCGCGCATCTCGCGGAAGCCTTCGGTCTCAATGTCGAAATTCATACCACGACCATGAACTACATGGATATGGCAAACCTGCACGTCAGCTGCGCCATCAAAAACTGCAAGTACTTCGAGTACTTCGTTCCAGAGGATAACTACCGTCTGCCGATGAAGGGTGACCTGCCGATCGACGAAAACGGCATCATCCATGTACCGCAGGATAAACCGGGTGTCGGCGTGGAACTTGACTGGGATCTGATCGAGCACGCCTGTCATAATTACATTTGTCAGGAATATAAGGGTTAAACAAAAAACGTTTTATGCTGCCACCGGATATTCGGATGCATCCAAGCATGTGAACTCCGTGGCAGTTCGCCCATAATCAGGAGGTTTTATATGGGAGATTTACAGGGATTAGCCGGTATCGTCACCGGAGGTTCAAGCGGCATCGGTCTGGATATCGCGAATCAGCTGGCACTACAGGGTGCAACCGTATATATCATTTCAAGAACAGGGCACGTGAAGGACGACTGTCCGAATAGCGTTCCAGGCACCATCCACATAAAAGGCGATATCACGGATAAAGCCGGTATGCAGAAAATCGTAGCCGAGCTCGCTGAAAAGCACGACGGTTGTCTGGATTTTCTTGTAAATAATGCCGGTGCAACCTACAAATGCGTTGCACAGGATATTCCGGAAGAGGAATTCGAACGAGTATTAAACACCAACGTGAAGTGTGCATTCCTCATGTCGCAGATTCTCTATCCATATCTGAAAAAAAGCAAGAATAAAGGACGTATCATCAACATTTCCAGCATGAGTGCGCACCTGGGATTCACTTTGGTCGTTCCATACTGTACCAGCAAAGCTGCCGTACTCGGGCTTACACGCGGTCTCGCCATCGAATGGGCGAACGACAACATCACTGTGAACTCTATCGCGCCAGGCTGGTTCCACAGTAAGATGCTCGATGAAGTCATGGATGACAAGCGTCGTCAGCAGATCCTGAACCGTATCCCGGTGCATGATTTCGGAGACACAAAGGACCTCGGCGCCCTCGCCGCTTTCCTGATCGGACCACACGGTTCCTATATCAACGGGCAGGATTATGCCGTCGATGGCGGAACCTTGGCATATGGCTACTAACCACGTTTTCACACACATTATATCCTTCTATGATGAAACGCTCCAGACATGTAACTTTCTGGGGCGTTTTCTCTTAGATTCATCATGTCGTTCATCGAATAAAACTCCACCATAGCAACTCGAGCGCAGTTAATCATCGACTTTCGCTGGCAACCTATTGACATCTGCGGGTTAACTTCTTATAATTTTCACGTTCAGTAAACTTGCAGAAAAAGTGAGGTTAACTTCTTATGACGAATACAACCACGAAAACTCTGACCCTGACGGCTTTATGTGCGGCACTTCTCTGTGTGCTGTCTCCGATGTCCATCCCGCTTCCGGGTGGTGTACCGATTTCCCTCGCGACCCTCGCGGCGGCCTTCGCTGGTGCGCTGCTCGGTGCGAAGTACGGTACCCTTTCCGTGCTGATCTATCTTCTGCTCGGTGCCTTCGGTCTTCCGGTTTTCGCCGGCTACAGCGGTGGCTTCGGCTCCTTTGTGAAGCCGTCCTCTGGTTACCTCATCGGTTATCTCTTCCTCGCCTTCCTGACCGGCCTCATCTATCACCGCTTCGGTCGTGAGCAGAAGGGCGGCCAGAAGTACCTGCTTCTCTTCGTCGCACAGCTCGCCGGCGAGGTGATCCTCTATATCTTCGGAACCGCATGGTTCATGTACCTCATGGGTGCACAGGGCAATGCTGCCATGGCGACACTCGGTGGCGCGCTTGGTGCGTGTGTGATCCCGTTCCTGCCAGGTGACTGCGCGAAGATGATCGTAGTCTGCATCGTCATTCCGGTACTCGAGAGAGCACTGAATGCCGCCGGCCTCGCTGTGAAGGTCGCCTAACGCGTTATTTTACTTATTCATTTTTTCTCCATACAGAAGCACCCGAGTCATATGGCCCGGGTGCTTCTTTCATATTTACATATTTTTTTCTACCGAATACAGCGTTTACTCTTCGTACGCCAGATAGGCACCCTTCATCGGGCTGGTCGCATGTTCGCTGAAGAGGCGCAGGACGCCGCGCTGATACTTGCGAGGCTTCGCTGTCCAGTGACTTCTTCTTTCCGCCAGAATCACTTCGATCTCTTCCGCAGTCTTCTTCTCGCCCCGAACGCCGATGATGTTCAGTTTTCGATTCGGAACATCGATCTCGATGAGATCTCCCTCTTCCACCAGTGCGATCGGTCCGCCGACGCACGCTTCTGGACTGCAGTGTCCGATGACCGGCCCCGTAGACGCACCAGAGAAACGTCCATCGGTGATCAGCGCGATCGAGCGTCCGAGCTCCGCATCACTGCTGATGGCTTCAGAGGTATAAAACATTTCCGGCATACCACTGGCCTTCGGTCCCTCATAACGGATAAAGACTGCATCGCCCTTCTGAACCCGGTGATGAAGTACCGCATCGAGGCATGCCTCCTCACTGTCAAACGGTCTCGCATGAAGAATCGCCTGGTGCATCTCCACCGGGCAGGCGGTATGCTTGATCACCGCACCTTCCGGTGCCAGATTTCCGTACAGGATGGCAATGCTTCCGTCCGCACCGATCGGCTGCGCAAACGGATGGATGATGTCTTCCTTCTTGAGCGCCAGATGATTTCTTTCATTAAAGTCATCCAGCCACTTCTGACACTTCTCATAGAAGCCGTTCTTTCGGAGCAGTTCTAGATTTTCGCCCAGCGTCCGTCCGGTCACCGTCCTGCACTCAAGATGAAGGAACGGCTTCAGCTCTTCCATGATGGCCGGAACGCCACCCGCATAGTAGAACACCTCTGCCGGCCACTTTCCAGTCGGACGTACATCCAGAAGATAATGTGCCTTCCGATGGATACGATCAAAATCTTCACCCGTCAGCTCGATGCCATACTCATGGGCGATGGCCGGCATATGAAGAACCGCATTGGTCGAACCGGAAATGGCCGCATGCACCAGAATCGCATTTTCAAAGCTCTTCTTTGTCACGATATCCGATGGCTTCAGCCCTTCCTGCGCGAGTTCAACAGAACGCTTTCCAGCTTCATATGCATAGTCCAGAAGATCCGGGCTGGTCGCAGGAAGAAGCGCCGAGCCTGGAAGAGCCAGGCCCAGAGCCTCTGCCATGATCTGCATCGTACTGGCTGTTCCGATGAAGCTGCAGGCACCACAGGATGGACAGGCATGCTGCTTCGCCCAGTTCAGTCTGCTTTCCGGAATCTCCCCTCTTTCAAACTTTGCACTGTATTTTCCAAGCTCATCCAGGGTCAGAAGTTCCGGCCCGGAGCGCATGGTTCCGCCGGTCACCATCAGCGATGGAACATTCGTCCGTGCCATGCCGATAAGATTACCCGGCATGCCCTTGTCGCAGCTGGAAATATAAATTCCGCCATCAAACGGCGTCGCATTTGCATGGATTTCGATCATATTGGCAATCATTTCCCGGCTGGCCAGTGAGAAATTGATGCCATCCGTTCCCTGACTGATACCGTCACAGATATCCGTACAGAAGTATCTGGCCGCTCTGCCCCCTGCATCATGCACACCCTTACGTGCCGCTTCCACCAGCTTATCAAGATGACCAGAGCCCGGATGCGAATCACCGAAGGTGCTTTCAATCATAATCTGCGGGACAGAGAGCTCGGACGGCTTCCATCCGGTTCCGATTTTCAGCGGATCCCACTCAGGAGCAGCTGCCCGCTGCACCTGACTTGGCATCTTATTTTCATCGATGATGTTCATTTCCTCAGACATATTCACTTCTCCTCATATACACACTCACCGCCAATCACGGTTTTCCGTACTTTTACCTGCAAAAGTGCATCCGGGTTCTCATGCCCCAGGGTGAGTGGATCCTGATCCATCACCACAAAATCCGCATACTTTCCAGGCTCGAGGGATCCTCTCGTCTTCTCTGCAAAAATGGCATAAGCGCCCCAGATGGTATAGCCCTTTAAGGCCTCCTCCGGCGTCAGTGCATTCTCCATGCAGAAACCACCCTTCGGCTCCAGCGCATCATTCGTCCGTGTAATCGCTGCATGCATGCCGGAAAGCGGACTCGGCGTCGCGACCGGTGCATCCGATCCCAGGGAGACGATGCCGGTCGCCCTGAGCACCCGCCCCGCTGCATACGCACCGTGCACACGATCCGGACCGAGTCGTCTCGGTGCCATCCCGGCAGAATTTGGCGCATGCATCGGCTGCATACTCGGTATGACATGCAGCGCAGCTGCCTGCTCCGGTGTATCACTCGTCACTGTCTGGAAATGCTCGAGACGCCAGCGATGATCACCGTAATCTTTCTCCTCCTGAAGTCTCCGGTAAGTATTCAGTACCTGCTCGATCGTCGCATCTCCGATCGCATGGATAGCGATCTGCATGCCATGGTCTGCCGCTTCCTTAAACGCCTCATAGAGTTCTTCATCTGTATACATGCCGATACCGGTATGGCCAGGACGGTCCGTATAGGCCTCTTTCAAATGCGCACTCTGCGCACCCACTGCACCATCCCCCAGGAATTTGCAGCAGCGGAAGCTCAGGTGATCCTTATACAGTCCGATTTTCGGACAGCTCGCGAGGAAAGCACGCTTCTCGGCATTGGCATTCTTTCCTGCGAAGTCCATGAGGCCGCCATAATAACGAAGCTTCATTTTTCCTTCTTCACAGAGCTCCGTCAGTGCCTGGATCGAGGCCAGCTCTACCCCCATATCATTCACCGATGTGATACCACAGGAGAGGAAGGACTGCTGCGCTGCAAGATAATCTTTTTTCCGCTCCTCCATCGTCTTCTCCGGAATGTACTGCTGGATCATCTTCATCGCTTCATCCACGACACATCCCTGAAGCTCTCCGGATGGCGTACGGAAGAATTCGCCACCTTCCGGATTCGCTGTATCCTTCGTGATTCCACAGAGCTCAAAGACCCTGCTGTTCACCCAGGCCATGTGGCCGTCCATACGCGGGATAAATACCGGCACATCCGGTGCTACGGCATCCAGCTCTTCCCTCGTCGGATACGACGGATCCGTCCAGACCTCATTATTGAAGCCCATGCCGGCGATCAGCCACTGTCCAGGTGCCATCTCCTTCACCGCGTCCGCAACCCTTCTCAGGATTTCTTCCTTCGAAACATCCCGTACCTTCAGGGAGCGAAGGACATTGCCATACATGTCCGGATGTGAGTGGCCTTCAATGAAACCTGGTGTTACGGTATTTCCCTCGAGATCCTCGAGGGTGGTCTCATCGGAGAGATAGGCCTTTACACCGTCCTCTGATCCGACATAGATTAGATTTCCGTCCTGATCCGCCGCCATCGCTTCTGCCGATGGCATCTTTTCGTTCATCGTGATGATGTGGCCGTGAATCCAGGCCTTATATGCTTTCTGATTCATCTTACCTCCTGCCTGCGCAATGTATCTCATGTCTGTGCAAATCACCTTATGCCGCACAGATCAGCTCACGTCTACGTATATGATTTCCAATCTGTACAGATTTTCAGCCTGCGCAGACGATTTCCCATCTGCGCAGACAGTTTCATCAAATATGGAAGATCAGCTTCATGCCGAGAAGAAGAGCTGCATAGTAGAGCACAATGGCCGGAAGCGCAAACTTCAGGGTCTGCTGTGGTGTATATCCGCTGGCGCCGAAGCACATCGCCGCCTCACCGGAGGAACACGGAAGGATGAAGGAACACTTCGCTGCTACATCAATCGCCAGCACTGCCGGAATCGGGTTCACGCCGGCGGCGATCGCTGTGGTGATGGCCACCGGAATCATGGAATACATGGATGCGTTATTACTCATAAAGTTTGTGATCACGATGGTGATACCTGCAAACAGTGCCACCAGACCGAACTCTGTGGTTGCACCGCCGAACAGTGAGATAATCGTGCTTCCGATGATATTTCCTGCACCGGTGCTGCTAAGCGCTGTCGTGAGTGTAAAGATACCTACCAACATGAAGATCAGATCGACTGTGATGGACTTTTTCGCTTCATCCACTGTGATGACCTTCGCAAAAATCAGGAACAGGGCACAGGCCGCCGGACCGACATACATAAGGTTTCCCGTGATCTGGTTGAGCACCATCATGATGATCATCACGATGAAGGTGAAATAGGTGATTTTTTCCTTGAGCGGGCTCATCTTTGGAACATAGTCTGCATCACTCTGGACTGCCTTTTCCATGCCGGAACGATCGATGGCCTTATGCGGAAGCAGCTTATAGCAGAAAATCGCATAGAGCGCGAGTACGATGCCCGGGAAGAGGCCTGCCAGCATCGGATCAAACATACCAACACGATACTGCTCCCCATACGGCTCCAGAAAGCCATTTAAGATGGCGAAGTTTCCTGCACCGATGCCGATCGGGATTCGTCCATTCCACAGCGTCGTTAAAACAGCGGCCGGGAAGAGCACTCTCGCCGGATTGACTTCTCCTTCATCACTCAGGTTTCCGGCCATCACGATCAGCAGTGCGAGGTAGGACGGGCCTGGCATGAAGGTAACCAGGACGATCGTCGCGATGACGAAAATCGCCATCAGCAGTGCACCGGACTTTCCTTTCTGAAGCTGAATTACCTTTTTCTGGACATTGTGAATAAAACTCGTTTTTGCAAGCGCATTCGTCACGACGAAGCAGCTTGCCAGCATGATGACGAACGGGTTATTGAGACCGGACAGAAACTCGGTCGGTCCCAGACATCCTGTTACACCCAGAATCGCGCAACAGGTCATCGTCACCAGTCCAAATGGCCACTTGTTCAGCACGAACATGACGACCATGAGAATCATTACCGCTATAACCATATACGGTGCCATAAATACCTCCTTCTTCTGCAGAACACGTTTCTGCACCCCTTGCTTTTTGATGAATTCACTATAATTCAGACAGCTTTTTAGCTCAAGTTGGAGAGCTTTAAATCAGCTTTATTAAAATATCAACCGTTTTTTAGTCGTTTACGTATCCGATTTTTATTTATTTTGTATATTCGGCGTCACGAATACAGTTTCTCGCATTATCACCGCAAAAACTTGTCAGACAGATCCAATATAATAAAAGAAAAACCGCCAAATTCATGGGCGGTTTTCTATGCAGTATGCTTATTTCTGATCATTTTTTTCTTCAATCATCTGTCGTATCAGATTTCGATTATAGGTCATGTGCATCATCATCGCCGATCGCGCACCGATGGTGTCATGCGCTTTGATGGCATCGGCCACCGCACGATGCGTTTCGATCGTTTCGCGCGTAAGCTTTTTATGCGTGACATTAACAAACATCATGACCGCTGTTTCGATGATATAGATCAACTGTTCCATCACCTTGTTTCTGGAGCATTTCGCGACTGCGGTATGAAAATCGATATCATCCTTTATATAGTTCTGATGATGAAGGATCTTATACTCCACCCGATTGCAGAGCGCCTCGAGCTCCTGCACCTCCTCATCTGTCGCATGCATCGCCGCCAGTTCTGCGACCCCCGGCTCCAGAATCAGCCGAAGATCCACCAGGTCCATTGCCAGCGACAGCCGGTCCTCGAGATCCCGCAGATTCAGCGGATCCAGATCCGAAGGCACGATATTCTTTACATAGGTTCCCGAACCTCTGACCGTCGTCAGCACATCTCGTGAGGAAAGAATTTTGATCGCTTCCCGAATCGTACTTCTGCCGACATTAAATCGGATCGAGAGCTTGTTTTCACTCGGAATCTTATCACCGGTCTGATAATTCTCCGACAGGATCATATCGTAAATCTGATCCTCGATCTGCTCTGCCAGAAGCTCTTCATTGACCTTCGTAAACTTCGCCATACTTCCCTCCAGATTAAGTTCATCCAATGCAGATCACCCAGGCCGTTTCGGTAAAATGCACTTGAACCATAAGCGCAGGACGAACATATCATTCCTCGCGCAAAAGATCAAGTCAGCGCGCCTGCACTACCTCTCGCGAGTTCTGACGGCTTCATAAAGTCTTCACAGTTCTTCACCGTGTTTTTCAACCTCCTTTCAGCTTGCCGTGCTATCGTACTGCTAACCGGCGAAAGTTTATGGGGTCTGACCCCCTTACAAAATTCTTAAGGCCGTCGTGATGGGGCTCTCCCCGCCACGACGGCCTTTTCATCCTATGATTTCCGGCGGTCCACGCCGCTTTCGCGGTAGAAGTATGCCTTCCGTTCGTACATGCGTTTATCCGCGGCCTTCGAGATTTCATGGACGCTTTCCCATGCCTGCTCGGTGCTCAGCACATATCCCCAGGCGATGCTCATCGTATCGACGAGTTCGCCCCGCCAGTGCGTGACATCCACATCGAAGTCCTGAAGCCGCGCGTCCAGTGCCTCCAGCTCCCCGGTGACGATCACGACGAACTCATCGCCGCCGATGCGGTACACCCTGCCGATATCCGCGAAGCTGCGCTTCAGCGTTTCGGCCGCCGCACAGATCAGCTCATCGCCAGCCGCGTGCCCGCGCGTATCATTGACCAGCTTAAGTCCGTTCACATCCATCGACAGATAGGCCCAGGCCGCCTGCAGATCGAGCTTCGCGATATCCGTCTCGTACGCGTGCCGGTTCCCGCAGCGCGTAAGCTCGTCCGTCATCGAGGTATAGAGCAGCCTCTCCTTCTCGTACTTCTCCTTCATGACCTCCGCGAGCATATAGATCATGCCACACGACGCGAGAATCAGGTACACCCCGACGATGAGCATCGCGACGAAGCTGCTTTCGAGGTACACTGACTTCTCCTCTGTGATCACTACGAGGTAATCTGCATCCCGCTGCAGCATGCATCGACAGGCCTTCCCCTTCACAGCGGCGTCCATTCGTATGGTCTGGCCAATGCTGACGGCCTCTGCATCGATGCCGAGCTCCTCGAGACGCCGGCCGAGCTGCGCACTGTCCGTGGCCCCCTTGATCTGCTTCGTCTCCGGATCGGCGACATAGATATCCATGCCCTTATAGACCGGCATGTCAGCCACCACGGAGGAAACCTGGTTCTGCTTCAGCTCCTGCAGCAGATGCTTCGGCGTGATGCCCACCTGAATCATCTTCGAGCCACTTTCATCCCAAACGATGGCATACATCATCTCCTTACCTTCGGCGGTATTCGGCGTCACATCCTGGCACATCGACAGCTGTTCATCTGTCAGCATCGGCTTAAAATACGCCATCTGCTCGCCTGTATCGAAATTATAGCCGAAGTACTTCGGGAGCGTGCCGCTGTAGATCATGCCCGTCCGATCCAGGAGGTGGATCTCGTCCACCGAAATCAGCTTCGCGATCCGCTGCAACTCATCGACATCGAGCTCCGCCTCCGGCTTCGCATCCAGGATATAGGACACGGCACGTGCACGGACGATATAGTCCGCTTTCAGCGACTCGATCATATCCGCCTCACTCTGGTCGTTCTTTTCGAGCACCGTAAGCACACGGTCCAGTATCACCTCAGAGGTTCTGTACGTCGTCTTATCATTTACATATTTTAAAATGCCGGCCTCCAGCATCAGCGCGACCACGATGACGGCGACCGCCAGCGCCGCCAGCCTTCCCTTCTTCATAAACACCACCCTCTGCCTGTCCGAACAGAAATCAGCTTCTGCCGGCTCGAACAGAAAAACCTCTGTCGAAGTGCCGATGAATCAACACTTTTATCATATCATGGCTTGGCGCCAAGCACCAGTTTATGACGTCAGTTTAAGTTTATGGGGTCTGACCCCCTTACAAAATTCTTAAGATAGCGCAATAAAAGGCCGCCCGGAAAATCCGGACGGCTTTTATTTATGAACTTGTTGCCACAAGGTTCAAACGATTTGATTAAGCGGTGTACTCATCCATGCAAGGAAGAACCTCGACTGGTGTTGCGTCGTTCTTCTGGTAAGCCTTGCCATAGAATGCAAGCTTGTACATCTCCTTGATGTCGGAGATCAGCGGGTATCTCGGGTTTGCGCCGGTGCACTGATCATCGAATGCGTTGGTGCTCATCTCATCGAGGGTCTTCAGGAAATCCTCCTCGGTGACGTTGTAATCCTGGATGCGCTCCTTGATACCGACGGTGCGCTTCAGCTCTACGATCTTATCGCAGAACTTCTGAACAGCCTTGGCATCATCCTTCTCAACGACGCCGCAAAAACGTGCGCACTCTGCATATCTGTGGAGTGTGTGCGGATACTCATACTGAGGGAAGGTACCCATCTTTGCTGGCTGCTCCGCCGCATTGTAACGGATAACCTCGGTGAGGAGGAGTGCGTTTGCGATACCGTGCGGGATGTGGTGGTAAGCACCGAGCTTGTGTGCCATGGAGTGGCAGACACCGAGGAAGGCATTGGCGAAGGCCATACCTGCCATGCAGGATGCGTGTGCCATCTCATCTCTGGCCTTTACATTGGTCGGCTCGTTAAAAGCAGTCGGCAGGTACTCGAAGACGCGCTTCATCGCCTGAAGAGCGAGACCATCCGTATACGGTGTAGCCATCATGGAAGCGTATGCCTCGAGTGCGTGTACGAGAACATCGAGTCCAGATGCAGCGGTGAGGCCGCGTGGCTGTGTCATCATGTTGTCGGTATCGATGATCGACATGTTCGGAAGCAGCTCGTAGTCCGTGATCGGGTACTTGGTGCCCGTGGTCTGGTCAGTGATAACCGCGAACGGTGTAACCTCAGAACCGGTACCAGAAGAGGTCGGGATGGCTACGAAGAGTGCCTTCTCACCCATCTTCGGGAACTGGTAAACCTTCTTACGGATATCGATGTAACGCATCGACATATCAGCGAAGGTTACATCCGGGTGCTCATAGAGAACCCACATGATCTTACCGGCATCCATCGCAGAACCACCACCGAAGGCGATGATGCAATCCGGCTGATAACGACGCATCTGCTCAGCGCCTTCCTCCGCATTGGCCAGGGTAGGATCCGGCTGTACGTGTGAGAATACGCGGTAGTCGATGCCGAGCTCATGGAGCTTGTCGGTGATCGGCTTGATGTATCCTGCAGAATCGAGGAAGGAGTCGGTTACGAGGAACACCTTCTTCTTATCATAAACTTCCTTTAACTCAGCGAGGGCAACTGGCATGCAGCCCTTCTTGAAGTAAACCTTAGATGGGGTACGGAACCAGAGCATGTTTTCTCTCCTCTCTGTCACAGTCTTATAGTTCAGCAGGTGCTTGACACCGACGTTCTCAGAAACAGAGTTTCCACCGTAGGAGCCGCAGCCCAGTGTCAGAGACGGAGCGAGCTTGAAGTTGTAAAGATCACCGATACCACCCAGGGCAGACGGCTGGTTCAGGAGGATACGGCAGGCATGCATCACATGTGCGTGCTTTGCGATCTTCTCGGTCTCACGCGGATCGATGAAAAGAGAAGCCGTATGTCCAGGACCACCCTCCATCAGAAGCTTTTCACAGCTTACAAGCGCAGCGTCGAAATCCTTCGCCTTATACATACCAAGTACCGGCGCGAGCTTCTCATGTGCGAACGGCTCTGCCTTCGAGTTATCGGTCACCTCTGCGATGAGGACCTTCTTCGAGTGCGGAATCTCGATGCCGCACATCTCGGCGATCTTCCATGCCGGCTGGCCGACGATCTTTGCGTTCATGGAGCCGTTGATGATGATAACCTTACCAACCTTCTCCTTCTCCTCCTTGTTCAGGAAGTACGCACCTCTGTACTCGAACTCCTTCTTTACCTTATCATACACATCTGCTACGACGGTGCAGGTCTGCTCAGAAGCACAGATCATACCATAGTCGAAGGTCTTCGAATGAAGGATGGAAGAAACGGCCATCTGGATATCTGCAGTAGAATCGATGATGCAAGGATCATTACCTGCACCTACACCGAGTGCCGGTGTACCAGAGCTGTACGCTGCGTTTACCATGCCAGGACCACCGGTTGCAAGGATGCAGTCTGCGTCATGCATGATCTCATCCGTCATCTCAAGAGACGGCTCATCGATCCAGCCAATGATGTTCTCCGGAGCACCTGCCTTGACCGCAGCATCGAGAACGACCTTCGCAGCATAAGTGGTGCACTTCTTCGCTCTTGGGTGCGGGCTGATGATGATACCATTTCTGGTCTTTAAGCAGATCAGCGTCTTGAAAATAGCGGTCGACGTCGGGTTCGTCGTCGGGATAACTGCAGCTACGAGACCCAGCGGCTCTGCAATCGTCTTGGTTCCGAAAGCCGGATCCTCATCGATGACACCACAGGTCTTCGTGTTCTTATACTTGTTGTAGATATACTCAGCAGCGAAGTTGTTCTTGATGACCTTATCCTCGACGAGACCCATACCGGTCTCCTCTACTGCCATCTGTGCAAGCGGAATACGCATCTGGTTTGCAGCCGTTGCAGCGGCGTTGAAAATCTTATCTACTTGCTCCTGTGTGAAGCTTGCGTACTTCTCCTGTGCTTCTCTGACAACCGCGATCTTCGCCTGCAGAGAATCCATGTCCTTAACGATCTCCGGATTCTTTAATTCCTTACTCATGTGTGATCTCCTTTTTGTGGCAACAACTATAGATCAAATTATCTCACGCCAATTGATAATTAATTATCGTTAATTAATTATCAATTGAGATACAAGTAGTATATATATCTGTTAATTAATTGTCAATCACTAATTCAGATTGTTTTTCACCACATACAAATAGGAGGCGGAGACAGGGCTGCCCTTCGGACAGCCCTGTCTCCGTCTCCATCTTCATCTTCATCCGGTCACGCCCAGAACACCCAGATAAACGCATACCCGGTGAGCACCGCCGCCAGCGTAAACGGCAGTCCGATCTTCATAAAATCGCCGAACGATACCTCATAGCCACCGGCCTTCAGCATGCCGACCGCCGTGATGTTCGCACTCGCACCGATCGGCGTGATGTTGCCGCCGAGCGTCGCACCGGTCAGCAACCCGAAGTACAGAAGATACGGCTCGATCCCGAGCAGCTGACAGATGCCCGTGATGATCGGCAGCATGGTCGCCACATACGGGATGTTATCGATAAACGCAGAAAACAGCACCGAGCCCCACACGATGATCGTATAGAGCATGAAGATGTTGCTGCCACCTGCACGTACGATCAGGTCTGCGGCCGCATCGATGAGCCCGACATCCGTGATACCACGGATCACGATGAACAGCCCCGCAAGGATCAGCAGCGTATCCGCATCCACCGAAGCGATCGCATGCTTGAGGTTGAGGTGACTCCGATGCCGTGCATAGTCATAGATCATACAGATCGCCGCGATCGTCATACAGATGATACCGTTGATCATATCCGGCGTATTCGGGATGAAGGAAGCGACGATGAGCGCAACGACGATACCGCACAGGGCAATCGTCGGGAAGTAATCCGTCACCACAGTCTTCTCGCTGGCCTCCACCGGCTGTCGATACTTATGGAAGAGAAAGATCATCACCGGTACCGTCATCAGTGCACCGAGCTCCACCGACCAGAAAATACCCGGACGCCCGTGCATGAAGAAGAACTCCATGAAGTTCATGTTCGCATAGTCACCGAGCATGATAGAGGTCGTATCGCCGACGAGCGTCGCCGCACCCTGCAGATTCGAGGAAACCGCGATGGACAGAATCATCGACACCGGCGAGATGTTGAGCTTCTTACATACCGCAAGTGCCACCGGTGCGATCATAAGGACGGTAGCGACATTATCGATAAACGCCGACACCGCACCGGCAAACAGCGACATGAGGATGATGACCCACATGACATTTGCACACTTATCGAGGATGATATCCGCCAGCAGATTTGGCATCTTCGATTCGATGAAGAACCAGACGACGAGCATCGTGCCGCCGATCATCATAAGGACGTTCCAGTTGATGACCGACAGGATGTACAGCGGATTCGGCCGGAGGATCCCGACCAGCATGAAGACGATCGCGACGCCCCAGATCGCGTAGATCTTCCAGTTCGGCTTCGCGATCATAATCACATACATTAAAATGAACAGAATAAAAGCGATGGCTCTCAGATCCATAATGATTTCTCCTTCATAAATTCACAAAAGACAGCATCGAATCATAGACTCAACGCTGTCTTTTCGTATCCCAAGCTGTGCCGCCTGCACGACGATGTTCTTTCAGACCCTGTTGAAAACAGTTTCTAGTCTACACAAGCTATATGATTTGTCTCTTTCTACGTCAGCCGATCTTCAACCGGAACTTCTGCGCCTCGCGCTCACTGTCCACCAGCTCGATCTGTGCGCCGAGGGCCTGCAGCTTCTGCTCGAAGTGCTCATAGCCACGCTGGATGTAGACGATGTCGCGGACCGTCGTGATGCCATCTGCGGCGAGGCCGGCGATGACAAGGGCGGCACCTGCGCGGAGGTCGAGTGCATTGACACTGGCACCCGTAAAGCGCTTCACACCATCGATGACGGAGACGTTCCCCTCCACCTTGATGTTCGAGCCCATACGCGCGAGCTCATCGACATACTTGAAACGGTTCTCGAAGATGGATTCGGTGACGACCGAGGTGCCATCGGCGAGGGCCAGGGTCACAGACATCTGCGGCTGCATGTCGGTCGGGAAGCCCGGATACGGAAGCGTCTTCACATCGGTCGGATGCTGCACTGGCGCGCCCACGACGCGTACGGCCTCATCGTACTCATAGACCGTGTTTCCCATCTCGAGCAGCTTCGCAGTGATCGACTCCAGGTGCTTCGGGATGACGTTCTTGATCAGGATGTCACCACGGGTTGCGGCGGCGGCACACATGAAGGTGCCTGCCTCGATCTGGTCCGGGATGACGGCGTAGGTCGTGCCATGCAGGCGACGGACGCCACGGATGCGGATCGTATCGGTACCGGCGCCCTTGATGTTGGCCCCCATCGAGTTCAGGAAGTTCGCGACATCGACGATGTGCGGCTCCTTCGCCACGTTCTCGATGATGGTTCTGCCCTCTGCGAGGACGGCAGCCAGCATGATGTTGATGGTCGCGCCGACGGATACGACGTCGAGGTAGATGTGGGAGGAGTGAAGTCCTTCGGAGGCAACGGCCTGTACACAGCCGTTCCGGATCTCTACCTTCGCACCGAGGGCCCGGAAGCCCTTGATGTGCTGGTCGATCGGACGGGAACCGATCGCACAGCCGCCCGGAAGCGGAACATCCGCCATGTGATGCTTGCCCAGCAGTGCGCCGATAAAGTAGTAGGATGCCCGGATCTTCCGGATGTACTCATCGTCGATCGATACGCTCGTCACGCCCACGGCGCTGATCTTCGCTGTATGACGATCGATACGCTCGACGACGGCGCCGATCTCCTTCAATGCCTCGAGCATGACGTTGATGTCACGCACGTCCGGCAGATTCTCTATAATCACATCTTCATCTGTTAAAAGTGCGCCGGCGATGATGCCCAGTGCGGCATTCTTCGCCCCGCCGATCACGACCTCGCCGTGAAGAGGGGTGCCACCTTTCATGATAAACTGTTCCATATATCTCCTGTAAGTTTCCTATGCGCAGAGCATAAGAACCGCATTATTCAGACTATTAAATCTTATAAATTATAAGTGAGTGTACACGCTTTTGCAAGCGTTTGTACTTTTTGCTTCTGATGCCGGTAACCGCTCGGGTATGAGAGCCCGGAGGACTGAGATTTTAGAGTCTTCCGAGCTCGGAGTACTGTGTTTCTGCTGCCGTCCCTCCGGGTCCCCTTCCTGCCTGAACGGTCACCTCCGGGCGCTCACCCGAGCAGTCCCATCATCATCCCGGATGCCCGCTCGCTGAGCGCCATGACGTTATTTAAGAAGATGATATCCTGCACACCGTACTCCTCGATCAGCTGCGCGATGCTGCCCTCGAAGTGACGATAGTCGACGACATAGACATCCTCATAGTGATCCACGAGGTACGGAGCGAAGGCATTGCCATAGGATTCCTTGATGAGGACGCAGGCCGAGCCGTCGCTTCGATGCGGATTATGGATGACCGTCAGCGGATTATCGCCGTGGATGAAAGCGCTGTACTTGTCGCCGGCGTTCGAATTCGTGACGTCGTTGATGACCTGGGCATGGCCCTGCTCGCCGAGCTGGTTGATGTACTCCATCTCGTTCGTCGCGATCGGCAGCCAGGCCTCGACAGTATCCGGGTTCTGCTTCAGCGCCTCGGAGCGGTTCGTCGAGAAGTAGAAGGTGCCGTAGAAGCCATCGAAGCTCTCCTTCTGGTAGTCCCGGAGGCTGTGCGGCTCGATGCCCTTCGCATCACAGAAGCGCATGTAGGCATAGTACGCCCCGAGTCCGGTCCAGTGATGGTCCGTATGGAAATAGATGTACTCGTTCTTATGCTGCAGAAGCGTCTCGAAGACGGACACCTTATGGACCTCCGGATCGATCATGCTGTAGATGTAGTTGAACGCGTCCTCCATGTTGCTGGAGCCGAGCGCCGCCTGCGTGCTGCGGTCGAGCTCGACGCCGAAGCTGTTCGGCACGAGGATGTCATAGACCGCACACTTCGGGAAGCGCGCCCGATAGGTGTTGATCATGGACGCATACTTCACTGCACCGCCCTGATTATAATAGTAGATTTCGTAGCCGCGGTGGTTCGTGACATAGATGCTGCCGGCCTGTTCACCGTTCACCTCCGCTTTTTCTGCCTTTTTCTCCTTCAGCGTACCGTCGGCATTCGTCTCGACGAGGGCGGCATACTGATCGATCGCACCCGTCGCCGACTTGTCATGTGCAAGTGACGATGGCGAGGCGGAAGCATCAGCCTCATCCGTGGCGCCCTCCGGCTCCGCAGCGGCGAGGGTCATGACCGGCGCGAGCGACTCGGCGGTCTCCGGAATCGTATCCGCGACGGTGGCAGACTTGTTTCCATAGTAGGACTCGCCCTGCGGGCCATAGAGGCTCTCGAGCTTCGCGCCGAGGCTGAGCAGTGTCTCGCGGCACGGGAAGGTGTCGGAGAACCAGGTCGCGAGGTCCGTGAAGTACGCGCCGGACAGAACTGTCTCCGTGGTTGCGGTCGGGAAGCTCGCGAGGGCGCGCTTCTCCGAGGCAGAATACGTCGGGCGGAGTGGCAGGGCAAGGCCAATGCCGAGAAGTACGGTGGCGATCAGCGCTGCGGCGACCGCGACGATCTGAACGCCGCGCATCTCTTTATGCGGTTTTTCATGTTCGTTTTCGGAAACTGGTTTCATGCTTTTCGATAGACCGGCGACTCGGCCGGTCGCGGGATGTCATGGACGTGGAACGGGCGCAGCGCTTTACGCGCGACGCCCGCAGGTCGCCGGAGACATCAGAACTGATTATACAGGAACGGGGTGTAGCTGGCGCCGACCATCGAGACGATGGAGAGTGCGAGGAGCAGGAGCATCAAGAGGATGCGGAGGCCATAGTACAGGCCCTCGCTCCGGCGACGGGCTTCGCTGCTCTTCGTGATGCGGCGCTTCATCCGGGTAGCGACGCGCTCGTGATTCTCGGCGTCTTCCTCCTCGAGGCCCTCGATGCTGGCGTCGAGGCGCTGCACCTGCTGGTCGATCTCGGTCTCCTTCTGATAACGCGCCTTCTCACGCTCGAGCTGCTGCTTCTCGCGCGCCTCCTGCTGCAGGCTCGCATCATAGAACGCCCGCAGCTTCGCGGCGAGGCGGGCACCGAGCGGTGTGCAGGCGATGAGCGCGAAGGTCAGGAAGAACAGGTTACTGCGGAGGGTCAGAAGCTCGGCCGCATCGACCATCGCACGTCCGCTCAGGAAGAACATCGTGCGGAGCACCTCGCGCAGCACCTGGAAATCACTGAAGCGGAACAGCACCCAGCCGAAGAACACGACGATCAGGGTGTAGAGGTGACCGAGCGCGCGGGTGAGTGCCGGCAGCGACGAGCGACGCGGTGCCTGCACGGTGCGCTTCGTGTCCGCAGCCTTCGCTTTCCGGAATTTCTTCACGAAATTCTCGATGGCGATGAACACGAAGTAGTAGAGTCCCCAGAGGAGGAAGTTCCAGCTGCTGCCGTGCCAGAAACCGGTCAGGGCCCAGACGGCGAGCAGGTTCAGGAGGAGGCGTCCGGTCGACACACGATTTCCGCCGAGCGGGATATAGACATAGTCCCGGAAGAAGCGGCTCAGTGAGATGTGCCAGCGGTGCCAGAAATCACGCACGGAGACGGCGATGTATGGATAGTTGAAGTTTTCCGGATAGTGAAAGCCGATCATCCGACCGAGGCCGAGCGCCATGTCGGAGTAGGCAGAGAAATCGAGATAGAGCTGCAGCATGTAGCAGAGCGCACCGAGGTAGGCACCGCCGACGGAGAAGCCAGTGTTGCCGGCGAGCGGCAGGAAGGTTTCCGCGAGTGTGCCGAGATGATCCGCGAGCACGGTCTTCTTCGCGAGGCCCACCGTAAAGCGCCAGAGCCCCTCCGCCAGATCCTCGGCACTGCAGCGTCGATGGTCCATCTCCTCGGCCATCTCGCCAAAGCGCGTGATCGGGCCCTGCGCGACCTGGTGGAAGGTCACGGTATAGAGCAGCACATGGAAGAAATCGCCCGGCGCGGTCTTTTTCGTATAGACGTCGGCGACGTAGCTGATCAGCTTAAATATATAGAAGGAAATCCCGAGTGGGAGGCCAATGTTTCGGACATACGCGAGGATGGCCGCAGCCGTCCCCGTCGTGGCACCACCACCTGCCTCCAGGTCGCCCGCCTCAGCCGGAAACAGGCTCCGGCAGATCGGACCGGCAAGCTTATAAAAAAGAAGCACCGCGATCAGTAGCACGAGCGCGAGAAGGAGCCACGCACGGGCACGCCTCTGCCCCTCGACACGAATCCGCTCTGCATCCGGACTCTGAAAATCATCATCGCCCTCCTGATAGTCCGGATTTTCCGAAGCCGCGAACTGAAGCGCCCGTCCGATGCGCTGCCCGCTGAACCAGGCGAGCAGCGTCACCATGAGGAGCAGTGCGAGCTTCGTGAGCCCCGCAAAGGCATAGAAAATCAGGGAAAAGAGGAGCAGCACGAGGTTCTTCCGCTGATTTCCACGCACGAGCACAGAAGCGATCATGAAGACCGGCAGAAACAGCGCTATGAAAATCAGACTCGAAAAGCTCATAAAAACCTCACATCAGTATGAATCATAACAGTTCCGTTGCCACCCCTCCGGGTCCCCTGCCTGTCTGAACTGTTACTATGAATCAAGGTATTATAACACAGGATGTCAAGTACAGCTTGCCATTTCCGCGATTTTCAGCTATACTTTCTATGCTTCGGGCGCTGGGCCCCACGCAATAGATCCCTCGAACCGTGTCAGGACGGGAACGTAGCAGCACTAAGAGGATCCTTCTATGTGACGTGGATACACCTGGCCCCCGAAGTTTTTTTATTATAAAAGTAAAAAAGGAGCTTTCGATATGAATCGTCCCCTCCGAAAACAACTTACCCTCCAGCAGCTTTTGATGCTGCGCGTCACGGTGTTGTTAATGGGTATTCTGATACTGCTCGGTGCGGTGCTGATCCCGGAGCGACTCCGAAGCTACGATGCCGCGCTCGATGAACAGATCGCCCTGGTCGCCCGGCTCGTCGCCGAGAGCGGTGATACGGAGGAAGCCGTCAACACCGACAGTGTGTCCATGTACTGGGTGCAGCAGCTCGATGCACTGGCTGACGATACCGAGAGTGTGGATTACATCGTCGTGGCCAATGCGGACGGCAACCGCGTCTATCACCCAAATCACCGCCTCATCGGACAGCACTTCGTCGGTGGCGACGAGCGCGCCGCGCTCGAGGGGCAGGCCCCCTACTTCACGACCCGCCATGGTACCGAGGTCGACCAGCGTCGCGCCTTCCATACCGTCTACAGCGAGGACGACATCCCGATCGGCTTCGTCATGGTCAGTGCCTCGCTTCGGACGATCCAACAGCAGAAGATTACGCTGCTCCGCAGCTTCCTGCTCATCTTCGCACTCGCACTCGTCATCGGTCTCCTCTCCGCCTGGCTGCTGGCGCGCAGCATCCGCACGGCCCTCCTCGGGCATGAGCCGGCGACCTTTGCCGCGATGTATCTCCAGCGTGAAAACGTGCTCGATCATCTGAGCGAGTGCCTCCTCGCGGTTTCGCCGGACGGCCATCTTCTGTTCGCCAATGCTCCCGGCCGGAAGCTCATACCGTCCGATCAGTTACCGGCCGCATTTCCGCTGTGGCCGGAAATCCGAAAGACCTTTCACGAAGGCACTGCCTGCTCCGATATCCTGACCGAATGGAGGGAGTATACTTTTCTGGCGAAAACGCTCCCCCTCGATCAGGCAGGCGTGCTTATCATCCTCCGGGACCGCACCGAGTACATCCAGATCGACCAGCAGCTGACCGGCACGAACCATGTCATCGAGGCGCTCCGCGCAAACACCCATGAGTTCCTGAACAAGCTCCATGTCATCGCAGGTCTTCTTCAGATCGGCGAAACCCAGCAGGCCGTGGAATTTATCAACGGCGTGTCGGCCGACGTCGAGAACAACTACCAGAGCATCCTCCGGCAGCTCCAGAATCGCACCGTCACCGCCCTCGTGCTCGGCAAGGCGAGTCACGCACGTGAGCTCGACATCCACTTCTCGCTCCGACGGGACAGCAGCCTGCCGGCGCACAGTGCCTACCTCAGCACCCAGGAGCTCGTCACGATCGTCGGAAACCTCGTGGAAAATGCCTTCGAAGCCGTCAAGGACGCTCCACTCAAGGAGGTCGGACTCTTTATCGGTGAAGATGAGCATGGTCTGACCATCACGGTCGACGATACCGGTCATGGCATGACGGAGGAACAGATCTCCACCCTGCGTGAGCGCCAGTACACGACGAAGGGCGATGGCCATGGCTTCGGCCTCCGGCTGATTCAGCAGATCGTCGCCGAGCAAAACGGCTATCTGGACATCGAATCCGAACCGGGTGAGGGCAGCTCCTTCACCGTGAACTTCAGTAAAAAACGAGAAAGGAAAAGCGTATGCTGAAAACCGTCATCGTAGAGGATGATCGCATGGTCGCGAACATCAACGCACAGTTCGCAGAAAAAACGCCTGGCGTGCAGGTGGTCGCCATCTTTCACAGCGGACGGGATGCCCTGGCCTTTCTGGAGAAGACCCGGGTGGATATTCTGCTGACGGATCTGTATATGCCGGAGATGTCCGGCATCGAGCTGGTCACCGAGCTTCGCGGCCGCGGCTGCGCTTCGGATGTCATCTTCATCACGGCCGCAAACGATGCACCGCATATCCAGGACGCCCTGCGTCTCGGTGCCGTCGATTATCTCATCAAACCGTTTCGCTACGAACGCTTCGAGGAAGCGATGGATAAAATCATTCTGCGTCGAAAGGTCATCGAGAGCGGTCTCAAGTTCACGCAGGCCGACGTCGACGAGATGATCCGCGCGAACCGCCCGAGCGCCGAGATCCGGACCGCCGAGCTCGAAAAGGGCATCCAGCGCCAGACCCTCGACCACATCCGCGCCGACCTTCAGAAAAACGCCGGCAGCTACCGCACCGCCGAGCAGATCGCGACGGACACAAACCTCTCGAAGGTCACTGTCCGCCGTTATCTAAACTACCTCATCGGCACGAACGAAGCCGAAAGCCAGGTCGACTACTCCACCGGCGGACGACCACGCGTAGAGTACAGAAGCAGATAACGCGCCCCAGAGGCCGGAAATGCTCCCCGGAAATCAAACAGGGCGGACATAAAAAACGCAGGAGGTCGTTCTCCCGGAGCCATGAACCATGGTTCTGCGGAGAACGACCTCCTGCGTTTTCTTTATTCACTGATACGATACACGCGCTTCGCGTTTTCGCTGGTGATGCGGATGACCTCCGCCGGGTCCATCTCACGAAGCGCCGCGATTTCATCTACGACGTACAGGAGATTCCGCGGATCGTTCCGGGTGCCACGCTTCGGTACCGGTGCCATGTACGGGCAGTCCGTCTCGAGGACGATGCGCTCGATCGGAATGCGTTCCACCACTTCCTTCAGCTTCCGGGCGTTCTTAAAGGTCACGACACCGCCGACACCGACATACATGCCGAGCTTCACGAAGCGCTCGGCCATCTCCACCGGATAACCGAAGCAGTGGATGATGCCGGAATTTTCATATCCGTGCTCCTCCACGATGAGATCATAGGTATCCTGCGCCGCTTCCCGCGAGTGCACATTGATCGGAAGCCCAAGCGCCCTCGCAAGCTGGAGCATCCGTCGGAAGCAGGCCTTCTGGATCTCCGGCTCCGGATCGGCCGTCGCGAGACTCTCCGGATCCGGTTCCTGGCCGGAAGCGGCGGCCCGCCGCAGAATGCCTTCACGTGTATAGTGGTAGTCCAGGCCGATCTCACCGATCGCCACGATTTTCTGATCATTTTCCACCATCTGCCGAAGCGTCTCCACATCCTCATCGCATAGATGATCACTGTGGTCCGGATGGAAGCCCACCGCCGCGTAGATCTGCGGATAGCGCTCCGCGAGCGCAAGCGCCGCACGGCTCGACGGCAGATCGAAGCCGATCTCTGTAAACGCACCGACGCCATGGGCGCCGAGATCCGCGATGATCGCTTCGCGTTCTTCATCGAAGGCCGCATCGCAGAGATGTGCATGGGTGTCAAAAATTTCACTTGATTTTTTCATAAAAATTTAATGGGGTCAGACCCCCTTATAGCAACGCTGAGTTTTCATAAAGAAAACTCAGCGATTGCAGAGGGCCTAGTGCCGCTTAGGGTCCCTGGCTTAGATTTCACCGGTCTCGTAGTACTGCGCTTCTGTTGCCGGCCTCCGGGCCCCTGCCTGAATTGTTACTATAGCAGTGCGCCGATATAAATCATCAGGTAGAACGCGGTGAGGTGGAGCGGGTAATAGAGGTAGAAGAGCCACTTCGGATGCAGACGGCCACGCTCGCCGTTGTAGAACCCGATCGGCAGGAAGCAGAGGGCCGGCAGGAAGTGGGCGCTGACGGAGCCGGCGACGGTGGTCAGAACGCCACTCGCAATCTGCAGGGTCTTCTCCTTATGAAAATTATACATGAGTGCCATACCGAGGATCGCAAACACGCCGAACTGGAGATGTGCGATATAGGCGGCGGCACAGCCGGCCACGACGCAGAGCCACTTCCGCTCTATGCGCTTCCGGTTCTGTTTCATGCCATACATCACGAGGAGTCCGAGTGCGAGTGTGAGCATCGGGTTCTGCAGCGCGAAGTGATAGGTCTCGTTGTACATGCAGAGGTCGAACGGAACCTCGCTCAGCAGCGCGAACACGAGCATACGTCCGAAATATTTCCAGAAGTCGGACGTATGGATGAAACCTTCGACGCAGAGAAATGCGAAGATCGGGAAGCAGAAAAAGCCACAGAAATGAAGGATGTCGTAGAGCCGGAGCCAGCGCATCCCTTCCGCCGTGGCGATCGCCATCTGATAGTATTCCTCGGAGTATCCGTAAAGCTTGCCGTTCTTGATGATGACGACCGCGAAGCTGTACGCGGTCATCATGAGGGTCGCGAAGAGCTTCAGGAGGCCGCCGGACAGCCCGATTCCTTTTCGGGTGCTTTTTAAAACACTTTGATATGTAGACATAATTTTAAGCGACGACCGGACCACAGTTTCCTGCGCTCCGGTCGTGTTTATACATCAGCCGATGAGGCAGCCGCTCGGCATCTTCGCCATCGGGGTCATGAGGGCAATGTTTCCATCATCATCCTCTGCCGCTACGATCATGCCCTGGGACTCTTCACCTGCGATCTTCCGCGGAGCGAGGTTGGCGACGATCATCACGCGCTTACCGACGAGGTCCTCCGGCTTGTAGGACTTCTTGATACCGCTGAGAATCGTACGAGTCTCGGCACCGACCTGCACGCTGAGCTTCAGGAGCTTCTTCGACTTCGGAACCTCCTCTGCGTGAAGAATCTTTCCGATACGGAGCTCGACCTTATCGAAGTCCTCGAAGGTGATTTCCGGCTTTGCTTCCGGAGTCGCGATGTGCGTATCCGGTGCACAGTCACCGTTCTCGAGGATTTCCTCCGGCATACCATCGCCTTCCGCGTCGGTCTCTGCGTTCTGCTTGTCTGCATTGGCCTCGGAAGAAGCGGCGGCATCCTTCGCCTGCTGCGCCTCGTACTGTGCACGCTGCGCTGCCTCGATCTTCTCAACCTCAACCATAACCTCCTCTTCCTTCTTACGCTCGAAGAGGGTCGCCGGTGCATCGGTCACCTTCGTACCGGACTTGTAGAGACCCCAGCGATCCATATCCTCGAGGGCACGCTTCTCGGCATGGAGCTCGGAAAGGATGGACTCGGCGGTCTCCGGCATGAAGCTCTCGAGAAGCGACGCACCGATGTTGAGCGCCTCGGTGAGGTTGTACATGACGGTCTTTAAGCGATCGGCCTGTGCCAGGTCCTTCGCGAGTACCCATGGCTCGGTCTCGTCGATGTACTTGTTGGAGCGACGGAAGATATCGAACACAGCCGTCAGGGCGTCGGCGACGCGGAGCTGATCCATCTTCTCGCTCGTGGTCTTCACCGCCTGGAGGATGGTGGCCTTCAGATCCTCATCCATCGGACCGGTCACGCCCTTATCCTCGACGACGCCGTCGAAGTACTTGTTGCTCATCGAGATGGTACGCTTCACGAGGTTTCCGAGGATGTTCGCGAGCATAGAGTTGTAACGCTCGACCATGAGCTCCCAGGAGATGACACCATCGTTCTCGTATGGCATCTCGTGGATGACGAAGAAACGAACGGCATCGACACCGAAGAGCTTCGCAAGGTCGTCGGCGTAGATTACGTTACCACGGGACTTCGACATCTTGATGCCTTCCTGTGACTTGCCGGCAGCGGTCAGGAGCCACGGGTGGCCGAAGACCTTCTTCGGAAGCGGGAGGTCGAGGCTCATCAGGAAGATCGGCCAGTAAATGGTATGGAAGCGGATGATGTCCTTACCGATGAGGTGGAGATCCGCCGGCCAGAACTTGTCGAACATCGGGTCGCTGTTTCCGTCTGCATCATAGCCGAGACCGGTGATATAGTTCGTGAGCGCGTCGAGCCATACGTATACGACGTGCTTCGGGTCCTCGACGACCGGGATGCCCCACTTGAAGGTGGTTCTGGAAACGCAGAGATCCTGGAGACCCGGCTTCAGGAAGTTGTTGACCATCTCGTTCTTACGGGATACCGGCTGGATAAACTCCGGATGCTCGTCGTAGTACTGCATGAGACGATCCGCGTACTTGCTCATCCGGAAGAAGTAAGCCTCCTCGCGCTCCTTCTGTACCGGGCGTCCGCAGTCCGGACACTTGCCGTCCACGAGCTGAGAATCGGTCCAGAAGGACTCACATGGGGTACAGTACCAGCCCTCATACTCGGACTTGTAGATGTCGCCCTTGTCGTACATCTTCTTGAACATCTTCTGTACCTGCTTCTCGTGGTAGTCGTCGGTGGTACGGATGAACTTGTCGTAGGAGGTGTTCATGAGGTCCCAGATGGTCTTGATGTCGCCGGCAGTCTTGTCGACGAAAGCCTTCGGTGTCATGCCGGCCGCAGCGGCCTTCTCCTCGATCTTCTGGCCATGCTCGTCGGTTCCGGTCTGGAACTGGACGTCGTAGCCCTGAAATCTCTTGTATCGTGCGATGGCGTCAGCCAGGACGATCTCATATGTGTTTCCGATATGCGGCTTGCCGGATGCATAGGCAATCGCCGTGGTGATGTAGTAAGGTTTCTTTTCCATAATACTCGCTTTCCGGGCGCCCGAATGGAAGGCGACCTGATGTATAGATCTGCGCACCGTATGTGGGTGCATTAACTTATTAACTATAATTTATTTGGGGCGTAAATGCAAGAATCGGCACCTCAGCGCCGGTTCCGTCCGGTGATGCTGATGTAGCCGCTCCAGCTGCTGGGTGCGGTGCCGCTGTACGTCGGGGACGGCTTCACGCTGCTCTTCTTCGGCGTCCGCTGGAAGAGCTCATCGCAGAAGGCGGAGTGCTGGGTCTTCATCGTGAAGACGTACAGCTGGTCCTTCGCGCGGGTGATGCCGACATAGAAGAGGCGTCGCTCTTCTTCGTAGGCTTCAAGCTCCGCCTTTTCGGCCTTTTTCAGGTCCTTCGGAATCTGCGCCGGGAGGACACCGTCGATGACGTCGAGGAGATACACGCTGTCGTACTCGAGGCCCTTGCTGGCATGGATGGTCGAAAGGATGAACGGGCAGTCCCGCTCCGACGACTTCTCCTTCAGGACCTGCCGAAGCTTCTCGAGGCGGTCGACGAGATGGCGCGGGCTGTCCTCCTGATCCGCGAGGATGCGAAGGATGTCGAGCTTCGTGTCCTTGATCTCGCTTCGCTCCATATACTCACGATAGCCCATGTACTCGACGATGCGATAAATCGCGCGGCCGGCGCTCTCCTTCAGCATGTTCCGCATGTGGGTCTGGATGGCGCGGACCTTTCCCTTGGTATAGGCATTGAGCCCACCGTGTTTGAGCGCCACGTCCCAGACGGAGAGTCCCTCGAGCTGACTGATGTCTGCGATGCTCTGCGCATCCTGCTTGCGGAGATAGGTGCCGAGCTTGTAGTAGAGCTGCATGAAAAGCTCCGTGTTCAGCGGGTTCTCGGCGAGGCGGATGATGTTGCAGATGTCGAGCACAACCCGGTTCGTGAAGAAGCCGATATCGGCGTTCCGCATCTTATATGGCACGCCGTTTCGTTCGAGGAGGTCGATCAATGGGAGCGCGCACTCGTGGTCGCGGTAAAGAACCGCGATCTGGATCTGGGGTCTGCGTGTGTCAGCGAAAGCTGTCTCGGCGATCGCCTCTGCCGTATCCTGTGCACCTCCGGCTGCCGCCGCCCGTTGTTTCCGGTCCGCCGCACGCACGGCTGCTGCATACGCGGCCGTACAGTCCTCCGCCACCTTTAGGAGATAGCTGTACTGGGCCTTCCGGTTCGCGAGCGGGATTTCCCGGATCTCGCGCTGCTTTGGTCGGGCGGGCTGCATGTGCTTTTCGTGGCGCAGGGTGTTCTTCTGGATGAAGCGGTCAGCGGCGCGGACGATGCTGCCATCCGAACGGAAATTCTCTTCCATCAGGAGGACCCGGGCACCGGGATGATGCTGCTCAAACTCGAGAAGCGCATCGGGATAGGCCGCGCGGAAGCCGTAAATGCTCTGATCCTCGTCACCGACCATGAAGAGGTTTTCGGTCCGGGACGCGAGGAGGGCGATGATGGCGTGCTGGATCTTCGAGGTGTCCTGGGCCTCATCGACACAGATGTACGGGTACCGCTGCTGGAAATGCTCGCGCAACCATGGAAAGCGCTGCAGCATGGTATAGGCATAGACCATCTGGTCGTCGAAATCCATGAGCCGATGCTCCCTGAGCTCAGCATTGTACGCCTTATAGATCCGAAGAAGCTGGATCTCCGCGTCCTTTTCGAGCGCCCGGATCTCCTCCTCACCCAGCATACGGTTCTTGATGAAGGTGATGAGTGTACGGACATTCTGCAGATCGCTCTCCGTCGGATAGCTGTGCTCGATGCGCTGATAGATACCGGAGAGCATCGCGGCGATGCGTTTTTCATCGGTGAGCAGCGAAAACGCGGTTCGACCGCTCTTCCAGCTGCAGTACTGGATCACGCGGGCACAGATGCCGTTGATGGTGCGGAACTCGAGGCGCCCGGCCATCTCCGCTCCGAAGCGGCATGCGAAGCGCTCCGCCATATCCTTCGTCGCCGCTACCGTATAGGTCACCGTCAGGATCCGCTCCGGTGCGATGCCCTTACAGAAAATCATGTAGCCGAGCCGTGTCACGAGCACGGTCGTTTTACCGGAGCCCGGCACCGCGAGAAGAAGCACCGGGCCCTCGACGGACTGTACGGCGCTCTCTTGCTGCTGATTTAACTGTATCGGAAACCGACTGGTGAACTCGGTCCAGGTCATCACTGAAATACCGTCCTTAAGTTGGCGAGCTCTGCCTGTGCCGCGGCATCATCGAAGTTCTGGTACGCATAGATGCCGAAGCCGCCCACCTGGCCGCTCTGCCGTGCGAGCTGCACCTCCCGGAGGAGGATGTCACTGCGGCGGAGCCACTCCGGCTTCGCATTGCCGTCCCAGGCAGAGGTGCCGCACTTGTAGAGTGCGAGACCGACATAGAGCTTCACCTTCCCACCGGTCTTCTGACGAAGCTGCAGCCAGCTGTTTAAGCAGGTCGCATACGCGGCATCTGACGCCGCACCGCTACCGGTCTTCTGCTCGAAATCGAAGTAGATCTGCGGGAGCACGTAGTCGATGTAGCCCGTGTGACTCATCCATGTGTCAATGTCTACGAAATAGCTCTTATCACTTCGCAGATACTTAAGCTGCGCCACCGGGCTCACGCCGAACACCGCAGACGGACGGACCGCATGGACCGCCTGGTACACGGCTGCGATGAGGGCCGAGACATTGGCCTTCCGCCACTCCGTGATCGATGCGTTCCCGCTGTAGAGCTGATACTCCGGGTAGTCGAAGTTCGTCGCGGCATCCTTTCCGAGGTCTGGGTAGAAGTAGTCGTCGAACTGCACGCCATCGATCGCATACTTCGTGAGCACCTCGCGGATCGAGGAGACGACGAGATCACGCACCGCCGGCTGCGCCGGATTCAGGTAATAGTTCCCGTCGAAGAGCAGCACGTTCCGGTTGCCAGACGCATACCACTGCTTCACGATGGAGCCCGCCGGCACATCCGACCACTTCATCTGATAGCCCGTCACACGGTACGGATTAAACCACGCATGGAACTGGAGTCCATGGCGATGCGCACTGTCGATCATATACTGAAGCGCATCGAAGCGGCCGTTTCCCGGAAGAAACTTCGATGTCGGAAGTACGGAGGACGGATAATACGCATCCGAGTGACTATGTACATGGCAGAAAATCGCATTCATGCCGTTCTTCTGGATGTCGGACATCACCTGATCTGCCGCGGCCTTGAAGCCCGCCTCATCCGTCGGCATGTTCTGCCAGTCGAGATAGGAAAACCACACACCGCGAAGCTCGCCGCTGTCTGCGCCCGAAGCACTGCCCGCGGAGGTGCTGCTGCCTGCGCCGGAGACATTGTCCCCCGCCGGAGCGGCCGTCCGCGTCACGCCTCGGCCCACGACGCTCGCCGCATATGTCTCTGTACCACCGGTCCACGCTGTCGCCCCGAGCATCATCACGACGCTGAGCACCATGGCTGCCAAACGTTTAAAGTTCATGATTCCTCCTCTCATCGGTCCCCGAATATGAAAAAACGCCGCAGGAAGCCCTGCGGTGTTTTCGTCTCGTGTTTTACTGAAGTGTTACCGTGCACTGGTTCAGCTCGAAGTTTGCAGCGTAGGTATCGGCTACAGCCTTCTCTGCAGTTGCCTCATCGAGGCCCTCACCCGGCTTGAAACCGGACAGTGTCAGTACACCATCCTGTACCGCCATGGTATCCTGTCCCTCCGGAGCGCCCGGGCCGGCCAGAACGGTCTCACCCGTATCGACCTTCTCGAAGCTGACGAGGGTCGTGCCCTCTGCGACGGTGCCCAGCTCGATCAGCTTATCGAGCAGTGTCTGCTCGTTGAGCTCCTCTACGGAATCCATCACCTGAGACATCTTGCCATTGACCATCGCATATACCATCACGGTATCTACGACCGGTGCTGTCGCATCCGGCTGACGATTCGCCGGAAGACCATTCTCTGCATTGGTCTCTACCTCTGCAGCCGCCTTCGTAACAGCCGAACCATCCGGCGCGGTCTCCGCTGCCTTTACGGTCTCCTGTGTCTGATCATCTGCCTTCTTACCACATCCTGCAACTGCCATACAGATCGTCGCTGCCAGGACAAGCATCGCCATGAGTTTCTTCATCTTTTTCTCCTCATCATCGTCCGGTACGTGACTACGCGGATATATGCGCATATACGCGGCACCGGCGACCGATTTTATATACTCTGTAAGTAAAAAATAAAGCCCCGAAGAGCCTTTTAATCATTCGTAATATAGCAGAGCCCTACTATATTTGCAAGTAATGTGCTGAAATCTTAAACATTCTGAAAAAAATAAATAGTTTATAGGAAGCGTTTCGTTTACAATGGAGCTTAACGATGCAGCTCCCGCTGGGGACGCCGGCCGCATATGCCGGTCGGCCAATGTCGTCGACCGCCCATGTTCTCGCGACGCGGATCGTGACGGTCCCGGAAGAAGCTGCAGTTATGGAGGTTTACAATGGCAGGAACACTGTATGTATGCGCGACACCGATCGGTAATCTCGATGATATGACCTTTCGCGTGGTGAAGTGCTTACAGTCCGTCGACGTGATCGCCGCGGAGGATACACGAAACTCGATCAAGCTGTTAAATCATTTCGAGATCAAAACGCCGATGACGGCGTACCATGAATTCAATAAATACGACAAGGCCCGGGCGCTGGTGCAGGATATGCTCGCCGGGAAGAACGTCGCGATCATCACGGACGCCGGCACGCCTTGCGTTTCCGATCCGGGTGAGGAGCTCGTCCGGCAGGCTGTCGAGGCCGGCATCACCGTCACCTCGCTGCCGGGACCGGTCGCGGCCGTCACCGCCCTCACGATCTCCGGGCTTCCGACCCGTCGCTTCGCCTTCGAGGCCTTCCTTCCGACGGAAAAGGCAAACAAGAAAGAGCGTCAGCGCATCCTCGAGGAGCTGCGCACCGAGACCCGCACGATGATTCTCTACGAGGCCCCGCACAAGCTGCGTGTCACACTCCGGGATCTCGCGGATGTCCTCGGCACGGAGCGCCGCATCTCCCTCTGTCGTGAGCTCACGAAGAAGCATGAGGAAGCGATCCGTACCACCCTCGGCGACGCCATCGCGCTGTATCAGGAGGAGGACCCGCTCGGCGAGTATGTGCTCGTCATCGAGGGGCGCTCTCCGGAGTCCATCACCGAGGAGGCGCAGGCGAACTGGAACGCCATGCCGCTCACGGAGCATATGCAGCACTACCTCGATCAGGGCATGAGCGAGAAGGATGCCATGAAGGCCGTCGCGAAGGACCGCGGTGTCTCGAAACGCGATATTTATAATGAGCTGAAGACCTGATAAAAGCCTGCGGAGGCTGCCCTCCGCAGGCTTTTTCTATCAGAGTATCATCTCAAGTACGAACACCGTCACGCTGCAGGCGATCGCGGTCGGGAAGAGTCCGCCGCCGAACCAGGCGATGATCATGCCGAGCAGGAGCGAGGCGAGGCCCGCCATCGGCTGCGCGGTCGCGTCCATGATCGCCGGGAAGGTCATGACCGCCAGGGTCACGTACGGCACATAGTAGAGGAACGAGCGGATCGTCCGGTTCTTGATTTCCTTCCGGATGAGCGTCAGCGGCAGCACACGGATCAGGAACGACACGAAGAACATGATAAAGATGTACACATATTTCTGATGCATCACTTCGTGGCCTCCTTTCCTGCAGTGACCGCGTTATCCACATTTTCTTCAAGCTTCTCCACTTCTGCATCCAGCGCACTCTTCATATCCACCGCACTGATATCTACACCTTCGCCCTGGGCCTTCTCCTCTTCATCGGAAATCGGGAAGAGGACCGCGCCGGCACCGGCGATCAGCACCGTCAGGATGATGATGCGCGTGCCATCGCTGAGCTGTGAGATCCATGGTGCACGTGCAAAGATGAAGCTGAGCAGCATGGATACCGCCACCAGCAGGCGTACGATCCGATCCTTCCGCGCCGGCGGCATGATGATGGCGAGGAACATGCCATACAGGAGTACGCCGAGCGCACTCACGACATTCGCCGGCAGGATGTTGCCGACCACGACGCCGAGGCAGGTGCCGAGGGCCCAGAAGCTGAGCGCACACACCGCGAGTCCGTAATTATAAAATGGATTCAGCTTGCCTGGTACCGTCGCGGAGGCACCGAAGATCTCATCCGTGATCCAGAAACCGACCAGCAGTCGATGACCGAGCTTCGTATCCGCCGGCAGCTTCTGTGAGAGCGCCGCTGACATCAGAAGGTAGCGCGCATTCGTAATCGCCGTGATCACCGCCATGGTGAGGTAGGAGGCACTACTCGCGATCACCGTGAAGCCCGCGAACTCACCCGCGGAGGCGTTGCACAGCAGACTTGCGAGCGTTGCCTGAAACGCATTGAGTCCCGCGTTCCGCGCCGCGATGCCGAGCGCAAACGACACTGCAAAATATCCCGCCGCGATCGGAATGCCATCGCGTAAGCCCTTTGAAAACCACTGTTTATTCATCTTCTCTTACAGGCTTCCCTGCCTGTTCTCCCTATGTAAAGTCGACAAACAGTATAACGGAGTTTCCAAGGAATGTTAAGCAGAATCTGCCATATCTGATATTTATACCACTGATGCACACTACTTTGCCAGGTTCCAGGAGGGCTGCCAGCAGAAGCACAGTACTCTGAGACCGGAAAAATCACAAATCGTACCCCTAAGAAGTACTAAGCCCTCTGCAATCACTGAGTTTTCTTGATGAAAACTCAGCGTTGCAGAGGGTGCTAAGGAAAAATGCTCTAAGTACTTCTAAGGGGTACGATTTGGATTTTGCGCGTTCTCTCCGTATGGCTTCTGCTGGCAGCCCTCCTGGAACCCGACTTCACGTATATGCAATTATTTATTGAGGCAGATGCCGTCGGCTGCGAAGCTGTAGGTTGCGCCGCCGATCTGCTGTGTGCCGGTGTACATGGTGCCGCAGGTCGCGCCGACCTTCGACTCGAGGTAGTACCAGTGGCCGTTCCACTCGAGCCAGCCGGTGTGCATGTAGCCGTCTGGGGCGAAGTAGTACCAGCTGCCGTTGATCTGACGCCAGCCCTGGTTGAACGCTGCGCCGTTCACGATGTACTGCCAGTGGTAGGCGACACGGTTCCAGGCACCGTCCTGGCTGCCGGTCGAGGCCGTGGTGCCGAAGCGGGCTGCGCTGCCGCGGAGCTTCGTCGCGAAGTCGCCTTCGACCGTCGCCTGATAGCTGGAAAGGAATTCCCACTTATCGTCGATCTCATAGTCCGAGGTGTCCGCCGTATATCCGCCGGCACGTCCCCACTCGGAGGTCACGATGTTGTAGTACGCCGCGTCGTTCTGCTTCGGCAGCGCACGCACGGTCACCACGAGCGAGTTGTTCGCCGCGGAATTCACATACGCACTGACATCCTTGCTGGTGTCCGTGGTCTTGCAGCGGGTGGTCTGCTTCTTTCCGTCGTTCAGCGTATAGCTGATCTTCAGCTCGTACTGGTTTGCAAACTCTGTGAGTGCATCCCACTTCGCGATACCATTCACGATGCCGCCGTTTGCGACGGTGAGCGTCTGATAGCCCTCATCGCCCGTCGGCAGCGCGCGCACCGCGACACCAACCTGACCGTTATAAGCATTGGCCACCGCCGACGCGATGCTATAGTGACAGTTCTTCGTCGTATGATGCGTCGTGGTTTCGTTGCCGCTCTTATTCACATAGGTCGTCACGATCTCGTATTTTCCGGCGTATGGCACCTCGGCCCACTGTGCCTCTGTGCCGTTGATCGTCACGTTCGGTGCGATCAACTCGTAGAACGGGTACACCAGCAGGCGGCCCGTCGCCTCGGAGTTATCCACCGACACGGTATCCACATAGGTACTGCAGATGCCGGTGCCGATGATCCGGAGGTCGTCATCGAGGTCCTCGCTGTCGCTCTGGATCGTGAACTTCACGGTCGCCGGAATCGTCGGATTCGCGCTGCCCATCGCCGACCTCGCCTCTGGGGAGAAGGCCACGGTCAGCCCGTCTGCGTCGTCATCCGATACCTCGTACTCCGGGAAAAACGTCGTGCCCGCGCTGTAGCTCGGGATGGAATCCGTGTCCGCGTTGATCTCGATCGACTTGATCATCGCCAGTGCCGGCGACGCCATCAATGCCGCGAGCGCACCGGTGATCATCAGTGTTTTCTGTATCTTCTTCATAGTGCTTCCTTTCCGCGCCATCCGCCCGCTTCCGGGGCCAATGCTTCCATCAGCCCACGCTGCGGGGGATGCGGCGAAACCGTGCCGTTCGGACTGCCGCACGCTGCGGATCAGCCACGCCACGGGAATCTTTTCTTCCTCTACGTTTTAGTCGTCCATGCCGAGCAGGGAACGAACCGTGTTCCAGAGCTTTACGAATACCGCCTTGATTCTGCCGAGGAGGGTCGTCGATGCATCCGGAACCTCCGCATCGAGGGTCTTCGTCGTGTCATCATCGACGGAAATCTCATCCGAACGGCAGATGATCGCGATGGAGGTCGGCTCCTGATTCTGGTCGCTGGTGAGGGAAACCTTCGTCGCCTCCGGATCCATGTTCAGGAAGTTGTTGTCTGCTTCTTCCTCATCAAGCTTGTTATTAATCGTATCACGAAGATTGCGTCCGGTGGACTTAAAATCCTTCGTATCGTCGACGATCTTGTTCGTGTTGTCGATCGCCATGTGGCCGACCTTGAAGGAGTTGTCTGCCGCTGCAGAGAAGTCAGGCTCTGCGGAGCGAAGCGTCGAGTTCAGGTTCTGAAGCGCCGTCGCCGCATCACCGGAGGTCTTCTGAATCTGCGTCAGTACATTCTCGGAATCCTCGAGCGTCTTCTGCACATCGCCGTAGTATGCGTTCATGATGCCGATGAGCTCATCGATGTCGCTGATCACGCTGCGAAGTGTATTCAGCGTCTTCGCCGCATCGAATGCCACCGCACCACCGTTGTCCATGATCTCGTTCAGATCCGATGTGACGCTGTTGATGTAGTCGACCAGATTCTCAGCCGCATCACTGTCGACGAGACCATCCGTCGCCTTAAGAATCTCTTCGATGGCATCCGTAAGACCATTCACATGATCTGCCAGCTGCGATGCACTCTTACCGATGGCGGTATTCTCCAGATCCTTCGCATCATTCTGAAGCTTCGTAAGATCATTCACATGACCGAGATAAGCGGACGCCTTGTCCCTGCCAAGCGTAGTTGCAGTTGCCTGCGCCAGCACAGCCTTGACGGCCTGCTCCTTCACTTCCTGTCCCTTCGGAGAGTCGGAGAGGTACGGTGCCAAAGCGGTGCTGCCATCGCCACCACTCGCCATATCGGCCAGTGCCGCACCAACCGCCTCTGCGATGGTCGCGGTATCGGTGATGCCCATATTCTGAAGCGCGGTCGAAAGGACGATAATCGTACCCTTCGTCGCATCATCGAGCTGCGTCGGATTCATGCTGAGAGCCGTCATGACCTGTGTGCCCAGCGCTGTATCCGGACTTGTTGCAGCAGCGCGCTGTGCTTCTGCAAACGCATCCTCAACGGCTTTTTTACACTTCGCAACGATCTCTGGTACATACTCCTCTGTACTGGTCGGATTCTGCTGTGCGATCTCCGCTGCTCTCTGTACCTTCTTCACGATTTCTTCTGCCGCTGCAGCATCCGTCGCACTCACACCTTCCGTGTGGTTCTTCACATGGCTGAGGGCTGCATTGGTCATCACTTCCGACGCACTCGCATTGAACTCCTTCCGATTTTCAGAATCCGTCAGATTCTTGATATCGGTATTCACCTTTCCGAGCGTCGAAGTTACACCCTTGATTTCCTCCGACATATCCTGAATCTGCAGGTTGTCGATGCTGGTGCCGCTCATGGAGCTGCCGAGCCGCTTCAGCTTCGTGCTCAGGCTCTTCAGCTTCGCGCTCGAGTCCATGAGATCCGAGTCGAGGGTATTCAGGTTCTGATTGACATCATAGACCATCCACTGTGCGGTCTTGAGATCGTCGTTCAGCGGGGCCAGGGTGCCGTTCAGGTCGCGGAGATCCTGGATGGCGACATCATTGCCATCGAAGATGACCTGCGCGTTGCCGTGGATCTTATTCTTGCCGGACTGCAACTGCTCGAGGATCTGGTTCGTGATCTTCAGCTGTGCGCTGACATCGGTCACATCATCGAGGACGTTATCGAAGTCATCGAGCATGGCGTTCGTATCATCACGGAAATCATCCTTGATGTCCTTGATATCCTTGATCTTATTGAGCGCACCGACGGTGCCCGGGGTCATCGCGAAGATGGCGCCGACCGACTCGAACTTATCGGTACCGAGACGAACCTGGAAGTGTCCCTCCTGTCCCGGCAGCGCGGTGAATACGATACCGGTGTACTGGCCGAGGGTCATGGTCTGGCTCTCCGGTGCATCGACCGAGTAGCACTTCTGGATGTCAACCGGGATCGCCACGAAAAGCATCATATTGTCCTGCATGTACTTCGACACGCTCTTGTTCGGCATGCAGTCGATGTCCATCTCGACGAGACCGGACGCACCGGCGATCTGATCCGCATCGGTCACCACGCCGTTCAGCTTGTAGGTGATGTCGAAGGTCCACGGTGCCTTGATCTTATCCGGCTTCAGCTCGCCCTGGAAGAAGAACTTTCCATTCTTGTTCTTCTCGAAGGTGACGGAACCGTTCTTGATCTCCGGCTTCTGCTCATCCGACATGTTCGTGATCTTCAGGTAGTCACCGAAATCGGTGTAGCTGCTCGTTCCGTTGAAGTTGATGCCCTTGACGACATTGGCATCACTGATATTGCCATAGTAGTCGAGGTTCAGGTACAGGGTCTCATCGACATCTGCGGTCGCCTGTCCGGCATACGCCGTCATCGGTGCGACCAGAATATTTGTGGTAAGGCAGCTTAAAAGCACGGTGTAAGCCGCCGTTTTTTTCATAATTTTCTGGACTGAATGCTTTCTCATAGTCCTCACTCCTTCACTTTTCGCTTGATGCTTCGTGGTCACTGTTTTCAGATGCGATTTCCTTCACTTCGTCTTTCATGATGCTGCCGGCGGAGGTATCTCCCTTCGCGGCGGAGACATTGGCCTCGGACGCTGTGCCTGTGCCAATGCTTCCGGCGGAGGTATCTCTCTTCGCGGTGGAGACATTGGCCTCGGAAGCGGCTGCGCCATGTCCACCGAGGAGCTCCTTCACCCGATGGTGACGGGCACGGCGGCGTTCGCGGAGACCGATGATCGTTTCGTTGATCGCGGCTCTCCGGCGGGCACGCTTGGTCGCGGCCGGCACGGTGATGAAGCGGTCGGCCAGCTGCAGAAGACACGGCATCAGGAGGGTAACGAAGGTCACGGAGAAAATCGCGCCTCGACCTACGAGATGGCCTACCTGGCTGATGGCCGGGATGGACGACATGAAGCTGATGGCATAGCCGCAGACGATCAGGATGGTACCGGAGGTCAGAATCGACGGGAAGCTGAGCTGCGTCGCACGGATCGCGGTCTTCCGCTTATCCGGCTCGATCGCACGGGTCTGCAGGTAGTTCTCGGTCGACGAAATCGCATAGTCGATGGTCGATCCGAGCTGTACACAGGAGACCACGGCGTAGGCGATGAAGATCAGCTCACGGCCGGCGAAGTACGGGAACGCCATGTTCACATAGATCGCCATCATGATCGGGATCATCGCGATGATCGGCATCACGACCGAGTGGAACGAAATCGCGACGACGATGAAGATGCAGATCATCGCGAGACCGTTGACGAGATTATAATCCGGGATCAGGACGGTTTCCATGTCCTGGGTCGTCGGGGTGTTACCGGTGATGTACGCCTCGCCCGGGTAGTAGCTCTTGATGATGTCGGAGACCTCATCCGAGTACTTGAAGGCGGTCGTGGACTCAGGTTTCGTTCTTATATAGATGAGCAGTCGCGCATAGCCATCCTTATGGAAGAGCTCGGTGACGGAGCTCGGCAGGAAGCTCTCCGGAAGTCCCTCCGGAAGATAGGCCTCCATACCGGTTACATTCTTCACATATGGAAGATCTTCCAGTTTATCGCAGAGCTCCTTCTCCTTCAGCCGATCGGTATCCGGGAAGATCGCGACGAGCAGATTGCTTCGACCGAACTCCTCATCGATGGCCGCGGAGTTTTCATACATCGAGGTTCCAGGTCCGGCACCCGTCGCATCCGGGCCGTACATGAACTTGTTCATGCCCTGTGCGAAGTAGATCGGACCGGCCACCACGAGGGCCGCCACCAGGATGATCGGGCTTAATTTATTGACCGCGATACTGAAGCGGTGGAACTTCGGCAGGAACGGCTTGTGCCGCATGCGGTCGATACGATCGGACCAGCTGAGCAGCAGGGACGGCATCAGGAAGATGACCATCAGAAGGGAACAGATGATACCCTTCGCCATCGCGATACCCATGTCCCAGCCGATACTGAATCGCATGAAGACGAGGACGATGAAGCCGAAGAAGGTGGTCAATGAGGACGCCAGGATGGTCGTGATGGTACTCATGAGGCCCTGCTTCAGCGCAGCGACCTTATCGAGGCCCTGCTCACGCTGCCGCTCATACGCATGGAGCAGGAAGACGGCGTAGTCCATCGAGGTAGCGAGCTGCAGGATATCGGAGATGTTGTTCGTGATATACGAGATCTCCCCGAGGAAGATGTTCGTTCCTTTATTCAGCACGATGGCACAGCCGATGATCGTCAGGAAGAGGACCGGTTCGAACCAGGAGGTCGTCGTAAAGAGGAGGATGATAAAGATCAGGACGACGACGATGCCCATGACCTGCTGCATCTCTTTCTTTACGTTTTCCTCGATGAACTTATTCGTCGGCGACATGCCGACGAGGTAGCCCCGGTCACCAATCAGATCATCGATTTCCTGGATGGCCTTGTGCGTTCGCTTCGAGGTATCGCCCTCTTCGAAGGTGATATCCATGACGGCGTTGTTATCCTTATAGTAGTCATCGATATCATCGTAGTTGATGAACTCGGAGGAGCCATAGACCTGCGTCGTCAGATCACACCAGATGACCTGATCGACACCATCGATGGCTTCGATTTCATTCTTATACTGCTTCGCCTCATAGAGAGTGACATCCTTCAGCATCAGTCGTCCGGTACCCGGATAGCCGAAGACATCGCGCATCTTATTGATGGCGATCTTCGAATCCACATCATTCGGAAGGTACTTCGTCAGATCATAGTTGACCGAAACGAGTGGATAACATAAACCGAAGAAAACCACCAGCAGAATGATGAGGTTTCGGATGCCCTTGTTATGATCGACGATGAAGTCGGCGAGATTTCCGTGCTTATGCTTCTGCGCTTTTTTCGCTTCCTTCTTCTTTTTGTGGGCTTCGATGGCTTCATCCTCCGGAAGGTGGATTTCATTTCGTGCCTGCTGTACAGACGCTTCTCTGGCCGTATCCTGCGTTTTCTTCTTGAATAAGCTCATGTTGCTCTCTCCTGCGCTGTCTTCTCATTCGTGTCCTGTTTTCAGGATGTGGTATGACTTTTCATCCGTACACCTGGAAGAAATGCCCTTTTCACTCACCATCCCGAACTTCTTTCGATGAAAAAACAAGTCTTTGTGTGTCCCGCCACTGAATCTACGACATTTTGTGTTTTAATTGATGTAAGTTCTTTATTAACCTGCGTTTCATTTGTTGACACATGTCTATTTCTGTGGTACTGTCCATTATATAGACGAGTGTGCAAATTATCAATGGTCAATTTTGGTCTCTTGGTTTATAAATAGACATTTTTATAATATGTGTCTATCACGTGTGAAAAACCACGAAATATATATATTCAGGCTGTTAATGGCCTTTGGAGGGTATGGATATGGGTAGTTCTATGAAAGAAAATGATACGATGGATCGTCGTATCCGAAAGACCAGAGCCGCACTGAAGGGTGCACTGGCAAATCTGATGCTGGTGAAGCAGGTGAAGGATATCTCGGTACGAGAGCTCACGGATCTCGCAGATGTCAATCGTGGCACCTTCTATCTTCACTATAAGGACGTCTTCGATCTCCTGGAGAAGACCGAGGATGATATTCTGGAGGAGTTTAAGGAAACGCTGAACGAATTTGACGAGAAGAGTGTTTCAGATGACGCGACCCGCTTCTTCGAGAGTGTCTATACGCTCTGTATGAAAAACGGCGATTTCATCCGCATCCTGATCGGTGAAAACGGAGATATCCGTTTCCTGAACAGTCTGAAGGAGCTGGTCCGTGAGAAGTGCCTGAATGAGTGGTCCTTCATCACGAAGAAGCAGCGCCCGGAGCAGTTTGACAGCTACTATGCCTTCATCGTCGGCGGACTGATCAGTCTGCTGCAGTACTGGTTCTCGAGCGGTATGAAGGAGACCCCGCACGAGCTCGCCATCATCACCGGCGATATGCTGAGCGGCGGACTCTCGATGAAGTCGAAATGAGATATGAAATCAGACGATCGTATCTGATTGAAACAGAAAAGTTCAGCCGGAAGCATCGAAGTGCCTCCGGCTGAACTTTTCTGCGGACATAAAAAACAGGGCGCACATGACGCCCTGTTTTTCGTGTTCTGATCTGTATTTACGCTTCCGGCTGCTCTGTCTGCTGTGCCTTCTGTGCCTCCTCGTACTCGAGCAGTACATCATTGAGGTCAGCCGTCAGCATATCACAGTCGATGCCGTGTACCATGCAGGCCTCTTCCAGTGACTCCATCATGGATGACGGGCAGTACACACAGCCCATGCCGTTCTGCATCAGAAATGGAGCGATCATCTCATTCATCTGAAGCAGATCGCCGATGCGCATATCCTTCGTAATCGTCATAATTGTGTTCTCCTCTTTCATGGCTGCATTCCGCAGCCGGTCTATGTTTCTATCCTCAGATGCTTCCCAGCTTCTGCAGGGCATTTTCCTTCAGGAAGAGCTCATAGTGCTCACTGAAATATGCCTCATATAGCTCATTATCCTTCAGCTTGCTTCCATACTCCGAGAGGAGATTAGACGCACGGTTGAGTGCATTGGCCCCACCCTTTCCGGCATGAAGAACGAGATAGAAGTGATGGTCCTGCGGGTCCTTATACAGGGTGTTCGGACCATCATAGATGTCACCGATGGCGGTCGCTGCATCGATGACACGATCCAGGGACTGAAAGGCGTAGATGCGATAAACATCCGTATCATCATCGTGGCGATCCGCATCTGCTTCCGCATGTCCGTCCGATCCGCCCGTCGCGGCGTTTCCACCATCCAGTGTATTCGCCTGCTGTGATGCCTTATCCTTCATTTCCTGAAGGAGTCCATGCGCACCCTCGAGAATTTCACTTGCGAGCTGGGAGATCCAGCCGCTCTGACTGCCAGCGGCAGCCGCTGTGAATTTCGAAAAGCGCGTGTCAAGCTCTTCCGGATCATCTACTTTTGAAATAACGAGCTGAATCGAACCGCCCTGAAGCGGTACGGCCTCGATCATCAGAGGTCCGCTGTCGGCGGTGAAGCCGACCTCGTTCTGCGCTTTCTGCATCATCTCGGTGAACAGTCGCTTCGCGGCTTCTGACCCATAGGTCATATCGCGGAGATTGATGTTACGAGAGCTCAGATCCAGGCTCGTCAGTGTGCATCTGATGGAGTTGTCATCAATTCGTTCAATTTTCATAATGGCGCCTCCTTCGCTACCGGAAGGACTCCGGTATTTTTATTCAGATTATAGTAACTGAAAGCGTTATAAAATGCAAATCTCTGCATGAGATTTTATAAAACTTTTACGTGCAGCCGCAGATTTCCGTCTGATTCTGGTGAAATCTGCAGAGCCCGCACGTTCTTACATCCTCATCCTGCGTCTGATCAGTGACTGTCGCGATCGAGGGCAGCGTTTACGAATCGTGTATACTCTGCCTGCCATCCGAGGATGACGGTACCGATCGGACCGTTACGCTGCTTCGCGATGATGACCTCCGCCTCATGCGGATGCTCCGTATCTTTATTATAGTACTCATCACGATACAGGAACATCACGATATCGGCATCCTGCTCGATCGCACCGGACTCTCGCAGGTCGGACAGCATCGGACGATGATCCGGACGCTGTTCTACCGCTCGCGACAGCTGGGAAAGGGCGATAACCGGACACTTCATCTCTCGTGCAACCGCCTTCAGGGAACGGGAGATCTCTGAGATCTCCTGCTGACGGCTCTCGCCGCCACGTCCGCCACCGGACATGAGCTGGAGGTAGTCGATGATGACGAGGTCGAGTCCCTTTTCGAGCTTCTGCTTGCGGCACTTGGAGCGGAGCTCTCCGACCGTAATACCCGGTGTATCATCGATGGTGATGTTTGCATCTGCGACACGGTCGACGGCATTGATCAGCTCGCCCCAATCCTCATCCGTGAGGGAACCCTTGCGGAGCTTATCCGCATCGACAAGCGACTCCATCGAGAGCATACGGTTGACGAGCTGCTCCCGACTCATCTCGAGTGAGAAGATCATACATGGCTTCTTCTGCCGTACGCCGACATTATCGAGGATATTCAGGACGAAGGCGGTCTTACCCATGGACGGACGGGCCGCTACGAGGATGAGATCCGAGCGCTGAAGCCCTGCGGTCTTATAGTCGAGCGCTTTGAAGCCCGTCGGGATACCGGTGATCTGTCCACCGTTCTGTGCGGCTTCCTGGATGTTCTCGAGCACCTTCATCGCGACGGTTGCGATATCCTCACTGTCGCCGGTGTTTCTGGTTTCCAGGAGCTTGAAGATCCGCTGCTCCGTCTCATTCAGGATCGTATCCGCGGACTCTGTACCGCTGTAACACATATTTGCGATATCTTCGTTCGTCCGGATGAGCGTGCGAAGAATCGACTTCTCCTTCACGATGGTGCAGTAGGATTTTACATTGGCACTCGTCGGCACCGACATGACGATATCACGGATCACCGCGATGTCGTACACCTCCGGCGGGATGTTGCTCGTCGCCTTCAGCTTCTCGGACAGCGTCACGAGGTCGACCGGCTGATCCTTCTGATAGAGCTGGGTCATCGCGTCGAACATGAGACTGTACTGCTTCTGATAGAAGTCCTCCGGGCGGAGCATCTCTGCGGCAGTGGAGACCGCATCCTTATCCCGGAGCATGGCGCCGATGACACTCTGTTCGGCTTCCTGACTGTGGGGAACGACCCTGGTCAGAATGTTTTCATTATTCTCTGCCATACTACTCCTGTGTGATACTGTGTGAAACTAGCGTATCGGATGTTCCTGCAGGATCTCCCTGCAGAACATCGATATGGGATATGTCACGCTTATTCGCTGATCACAGAAACTTGAAGAACCGCCGTGACATCCTTATGAAGCTTGACGTTTACACGATAACCGCCCAGATTCTTCATCGGTACATCGCAGGAAAGCTTCTTCTTATCAACCTCGATGCCGGCCTGCTTCTTCAGCGCCTCCTGTACTTCCTTCGTGGAAACAGAACCGAAGGTCCGTCCGTCCTTACTGGACTTGATCGGGATCGTGACCTTCACTGCCTCGATCTTCTCCTTCAGCTCCTGTGCCTCCTGAAGCTTCTCAGCTGCGATCTTCGCATCGTTCTGCTTCTGAAGCTTCAGTGTGTTCAGATTCTTATTATCTGCGAGGACACCTGTCTTCGACGGAAGAATAAAGTTCCGTCCGTAGCCCTCGGATACCTCTACGATTTCACCCTTTTTACCCAGTGACTTTACATCCTTTAATAAAATAACCTTCATTATGAAGCCTCTCCTTCCTTAATCATCTCGTCGATGGCCTGCTTGATCGTGGCGATCGCCTCTGGCAAGCTGCCCTCGCGAAGCTGCGCCCCGGCGATCGTGCGATGTCCGCCGCCGCCGAGCTTTTCCATCAGTACCTGTACGTTCATCTCATCGATGGAGCGTGCAGATACATAGATGATATCATTATACAGTGTCAGTACGATGCTGGCCTTGATTCCACGGATGTTCAGCAGCTCATTCGCAGCCTGCGCACACACGACCGTCGGACTCTCGAGTCCCTTCGGTTCGATCGTACTGAAGGCGTACGCATCGCGGTAGATCTCCGCACTGGAGATGGCCGCTGCCTTCGCCTGATAATCCTTGAAGTTCTCACGGAAGATCTTCCGGATACGTGTGATATCTGCACCACAACGGCGAAGATAGGCCGCCGCCTCGAAGGTTCGTACGCCGGTCTGCACCGTAAACTCCTGTGAATCGATGACGATACCGCCATACATCGCATCTGCCTCCGGTCCCTTGACCTTGATTCCGTCGGCGATGTACTGCATCATCTCGGCGATCATCTCGCAGGCACTCGACGCATACGGCTCACAGTAGCTGAGCACCGCGCCCTGAATCGTCTCACTGCTCTGACGATGGTGATCGAAGACCACGATCGTCTTACATGCCCGGAGCAGCTCCGGTTCGTCGATGATGGATGGACGGTTACAGTCGACCACCACGAGCACGGTGCTGTTATCCACCATCTGCAGTGCCTGCGCACCGGTGATGAACATATCCTCCGGATAGTCAGCGCTCTGCAGGAAGCGCTCCTTCAGCGGCAGAATCGGTGCCGTCACCGTATTTTCGACGATGTAGCAGCGCTTTCCGAGTTCCGTCGCCATCCGATATACACCGGCGGACGCACCGAGGCAGTCCACATCGCTGTTCGCATGGCCCATGACGAGCACGCGGTCCCGTGTTTCCAGGAGCTCCTGGAAGGCCTGTGCCTTCACACGTGCCTTCACGCGGGTCGCCTTCTCCTGCGTCTGCGTCTTCCCACCGAAGTAGGTCAGATTTTCGTTTGACTTCACGACCGCCTGATCGCCACCACGGCCGAGTGCCATATCGATGGAGGTATGTGCATACTCATAGTTCTTCTGATAGGAGTCTGCACCATAGCCGATCCCGATGCTCAGTGTGACGGCCATTTCATTGCCGATGTTTACATTTTTCACCTCTTCGAGAATCGAGAAGCGATCCTGAAGCATACGATCGAAATACTGCTCCTTCAGGATAAAAACATATTTATCCTTCTCCAGTTTATAGATCAGTCCATTCACCGACGAGATATAGTGGCTGATCTTTCGATCGATCAGCGCTGTCAGCAGTGAACGTCGAACCTCCTCGATCTGTTCGCGGACCTCATCGTAGTTATCGATGTAGACGAGACCGATGACGATATGCTCCTGATTGAGCTGCGTCCGAAGTACCGTTTCTTCCGTTTCATCCCGAAGGTAAACCGCGATGGTTTTCAAATCCGGCGCATACAGTGATGGCGCGCTGCCATCCTCTGTCGTAACCGCTGTCCGCATCAGGTCGATGAGATATTTACGATCCTGATAATCCGAGTGGATCTCCAGGATGACGTCATCCTCCTCCAGCATCTCCTTATGGATATTCGGAAACATCTGCAGGATATTCCGGGCATCCGGACGATTCCCGGCGATTTCACGAAAGCTGCGGTTTGCCCACAGGACATTACCACGCTCATCGACCATACAGTATGGCGTCGGCATCTCATCGAAGATGGTCGTATGCACCTCACAGGCGCCGATCGCGTAGGCCTGCAGTGCGCCCTGCAGCTTCGACTGACGTGTAAAGTACAGCAGCAGCGCAAAAGCAGTGGCGATGAGAATAAAGGGCAGCAGGATCAATGCGCCACGCGGTTCCGTCAGCCAGAGAACGATATCGCCGAGCAGCAGGATGGCGATGATAACAATTGGCCAGGCCAGATATATATCGATGACACTTTGTGTTTTTTTCTTCATCATAAGCTCTCCCTGAAACGAAGGCATAGCAATTCGAATACGATTATAGCATAAACCGGTATACGAAAAAAGCTGTACCGGAAAACTCCGGTACAGCCTCGTCTTCTTTTCAGTCAGGCTGAAATTAATCTACCTGGTATGGAAGAAGTGCTACGTGTCTTGCTCTCTTAACTGCAAGGGTAATCGCTCTCTGGTGCTTAGCGCAGGTTCCAGTGATTCTTCTAGGAAGAATCTTACCTCTCTCAGAGATGTACTTTCTTAATGTAGCAACGTCCTTATAATCGATAGGCTTAGCCTTCTCGCTGCAGAATACGCAAACCTTACGTCTGCTGCGGAAGCCGCCGGCTCTTCTAGGTCTAGCTGGCTTATCTGACTTCTGAAATGCCATGGTTAATCCTCCTTGTAAAATGTCACAAGGGCATGTCCTCACCTTAGTTAAATGGGAGACCCTCGTCCTCTACCCCATCAGGTATATTCATAAAACCATCACCGATCGCAGCACTGCTCTGCTGGCCGCCATGTGACTGCTGTCCATAGCTGCGGTTTGCGGAATAGTTTCCACCATTACCAGCCGATGCGTTCTTGCTCTCTGCAAACTCCTGATTCTCTACGACGACATCCGTGGTGTAGACCTTCTGGCCTTCCTTGTTCGTGTAGCTTCCGGTCTGGATTCTACCCTCAACCACGATTTTGGTGCCCTGACGCAGGTACTTCTCAGCGAACTCTGCAGAACGTCCGAATGCTACGCATCCGATAAAGTCTGCGGTCTGCTGATCCTGGCTGGCGCCATCCTGTGAGCGACGCATACGACGATCCACTGCAAGCGTATATCTTGCGATCGCCATCTGGCTCTCACTCTGTGCGTATCTGATATCCGGATCTCTGGTTAATCTACCCATGAGGATAACTTTGTTCATTGTTTTTCTCGCTTTCCGCTTGCTTATTCAGCTTTCTCTTCTGCAGGAGCAGCTTCCTCAGCTACTGGTGCTTCAGTCTCAGCTTCTGGCTTAACAACAAGATATCTGATAACTGGTTCCATAATACGAAGCTGGCTCTCGAGCTCGTTCGGAGTCTCGGAATCACCTGTGAATGGGATAAAATAGTAGAAGCCTTCCTTCATATGCTGAATCTCATATGCAAGTCTCTTCTTGCCCCACTCCTGGATGTTCTCTCCGACAGCGCCACCGAAACGAGTAACATACTCCTTAATCTTCTCGATTGCAGCTGCTCTTTCATCATCTTCGAGCTTCGCACTCAGAACAACACATAACTCATATTTGTTCATCTGCTTTTACCTCCTTTTGGTCTCTGGCTTCCGCTCCTGGGCGGAAACAAGGAATTTAGTCATACGATATTGCATCTTAACAGAAAACAAAGTTGTTTGCAAGCTATTTTGATTGAAATTTGCAACTTATTTTTTGGGATTTTCCGTGCTTTTTTCTGCTTCTGCACATCCTCCCTTCGATAGATGATTCTATCCTTTTATACAGTATCCTCTATCATCTGCCGCTTCATTCCGGCGTACGGATGTGCCGGATCATCCCGTCCACCTTCGCCCTCGGAAGCATCAGAAGATGCCCGCATCCCGCACAGCGAAGACGGATATCCGCCCCCACACGGAGGACGATCCAGTCATCTGATCCGCAGGGATGCTTTTTTTTCGCACTGATGATATCTCCGACATGGATTTCTGTCATACACACCTCTTTCTATGCCACGTTCGACGATCCGATCAGACAGTGTACCATCCGATCATCGCTTATGCCCGTCGTGGATCATCCGATCTTACGATAAAATCGTTCCACTGCATACTTTTATACAGCTTCTGCGATATAGATCCGCTGCTGCCGAAGCCAGTGGATCGCCTGCGTCCGGTCGGTCTCCTCCGGGAGACCACTGAACGAAAGGAAATCCGGCAGCGAGAGGATCCTCGCCATGATGACCGGGTGCGCCGGAAGCCCGGAATCGGACATTTCATCTGCCTCCGCCGCCATCGCCTGCTGCGCCTGCACACGACGTACATAATCATCGTTTTCTTCTATATATACGTCATACGCCTGCTGCACCGCCGCATAGTCTGTGGCCTTCGTGGTCTGAAAGTCACATACCGTATGGAAGTCGAAGGGCTGATAGATGGCTTCATCGACGGGGAGGAGGAAACAGAACGGGATATGCGCTTCCTCCATCAGCTGGAAGCTGCGGCGAAGAAGTGCTGCCATACAGCCCTGATGGCGTGCCTCCGGTGCTGTCGCCACCGCATAGATATAGTATACACGGGCACGCGTACCTTTTTTTGTACGCATCACAAATGGATTCAGATGCGCCATCGCGACCAGCTGTCCATCCTTCCACATCGCAAGGATGATGCTGTCGCTGCAGCGATCCTGATAGTACCAGTCGAGAAAGCGTGCACTGTCCTCTGGAAATACCCGCTCGTACAGTGCGCGTGTCCCTGCTTTTTCTTCGCGTGTTCGTAGCACTCTGATTTCTGTCATACGATGTCTGCTCTTTTCTGATGCTCTGCATCGCTGTCTGGTTCTGCTGTATCGATGTGCACCCATGCACTGCACTCAGCAACACCGAAACCGCCGTCCCACGTACTCATCCTTCGGATGTGGTATGTTCGTACTGATCGATCTCCGCCTCATACCGGTCGGTGATTTCTGCCTGCCAGCCAGTGAAATCCGTCTGGAGGAGCATATATTTCCGTGCATATCCGCACGGATTGTAGCTTTCCTTCGCGCGCCGCAGTCCTTCGAGTCCCAGATCGTCCTCCCGGTTGACGAGCGCAGCCTCCGGAAATTCATGGATGAGAAACTGCTGATTGATGATCTGATAGATGCCCGGAATGTCAGCATTGCCCTTCTCGACACTAATGCAGGCCATATTCTCACGAGGGTTTAAGGCGCCCATGGAAAAGGCCTCCAGCTTTCCATCGATGAAGATGCCACCGATGTGGTAGTCCGGCAGAGAGAACTCCGACTGAAGCACCTGGTGAATCCCCTTCACCTCGTACTCCAGTGATGCTTCGGCCCCCTCATCCTCGGAGCGTTTCGCATACCACTGATCGAGAAATCCCCAGATCGTCAGCTTATCTTCGGCATGAAGTGTACGATATTCCCAGCGTCCTTCATACTCCCGGCAGAACTTGTTCACGAGATTCTTTTTCTTGTGAAACTTCTTTCCCGGCAGCGTCCGGAGCTCCTCGCCATCGTAGAGATAGTCCCGGAGATCGCGCTCCTCCTTTACGAGGAAGTGCGGATCCTCCTCGAGCTTCAGGAGCTGCACAGCCTCTTCATCTGCGAGATAGATCTTCAGCGGCTTCTTCAGCACCTCATTAAAGTACTGACGAAGAAGATCGAAGTAGTATGGCAGATCTGTCTCGCTGCAGTATGGCATCGCGGAGAAGTACTCATCGCCGTTTTTCATCTGTACGAGTACCGCCCTATCATCGACGATGGCCGTCTTTACATCATAGTAATCGCTCCATAAAAATGTATCCAGCACACCGCTGTCACAGGTCTTATTCGGACGCATCGCGTAAAATGGGGCCATACGCGCTGCCTCCTTCGGATTCGCCCTGTTAAAATGTATATCCATAAAACCTCCTGTTTTTCACAGTAATCGCTTACAGTATATACATTACCTCCCCGAAATGAAAACTTAACTTTTTCTAAAGTGAGCTCGGGGAGGCGATTTTCTCACCATCCGGCCACGCTGCGATGGCCGTTTCATCGGGCACCATTTCTTCCTCACCTCCTTCTTCCGACGTTTCCTGTAACACATCCATTTCCTGTGACCTATTCGTCTCCTGTGCCTCGATCGTCACCATCGCGGCTTCTGCCATCACCTCCTCAGCACAGATATCTTCGTACAGCTGCGCGCTCATCGCTGCCGTTTGTCCGCCTAAAAAGGACATCATCGGGCTTTCTTTTCGTTTCGTCTTAGGAAGTCCGCTTTCTTCCGATCGACATGGTCCACTCAGCTCCGCCCCCACACCGAGCTCTGTGAGCTTCCATCCGACGAAGGCATAGCGTTCTGCTGTCGCCCCGGCGGATGCCCGCCCGCTTCTGCGCCCGGATGAAGTGTTTTCCCGGAGTTCCGGCAGTGACAGATACGTGAGGTTCTCTGTCAGCGTCTGATACGATGTGCTCCCCGCCGACGGCACTGCTGCTTCCTCTGTCGGGTCATGCAGTGCATAGCGGATCTGATAGTAGAGATCCTGGTAGCGCAGTCGAAGCAGGCGCTCCATCATCTGCTCCCTTCGTTCGGGCTGGTCCTGGTGTACGGCATAGGCCCCGAGGTAGATATCATGAAGCAGAAACTCGTCCGGCAGCCCGCTGAAGATATACTGCTCTCCGAGCGCCTCTTCCTGCTTATAATACAGATAGATTTCCGGCGGATCCGGCACGATGAATCGGATCGGCTGACAGTTCTTTTCGTCCTCGATTCGAAACTCCCGGTTATTGATGAAGACCGTCTCGAAGCTTCCACTCGTGCTGTAATCCGTATACTCCTCCGAATCGATGCGGATACTCGAGCCCGCCCACTGGATCTTCGTATTCAGAAAACCATCGTGCTGACCGGATAAACCGACAGCCTCCTCCATGGTTTCAAAAAAATCATGGTATTCCGCATGTGGATTCTCCGCGAAGTTAAGCTTGATTTCCGGGATACGGATCAGCAGCTTATCCCGGGGGATACCCGACGCAGCGCTCTCGCCCGCCGGTCGCAGACTCTTCACTTGAACATTTCCTGTGATTTCCACTTCGACGGTATTGTCATCCGCATCCATATGGACGATGTAGGCACGACTCTGTCCACCGGACATCGTATCGAAGCAGATATCTGCCCGCGCACAGAAGCTGACGCTGAGTGACAGTGCGATCGACAGCATCGGCAGCCGCAGCGCTCTAGCTTCCATGGCTCACCTCCCGGATCCACAGTCCGCGCGCCGTCGGCAGACGGTAGTACACCACGGCATAATCCTCACCCAGGATGCACTCCTGCTCCGCCACCGTCGCGATACAGCGATAGCAGGTCGTTCCGAATCGAAGCGCCTCCGGCTCGAAGCAGTTCTGTGCTGCACTCGCCGTGCTGATATCCACATAGCCCGCCCCGTCGATGCTTTTCTGCCAGCGGTAGCTGCTGTATCCCCGTGGCTCAGTCAATGCAGTCTCACCGGCACCCGCCCGGTACAGGTAGCGGATCCCGCTGCCCGGATCCGTGAGCGTCAACCCGCCTGCACTTCGTCCGGCTGGAAATCCGAAATGCCGGATGTAGTCCTCCTGTGACATCCCTTTATCCTCAAGTATATGCTTCGTGATGCCCCGATCATTCCAGAGCCCATCGAGCTGATAGCGATGATTCGCCGCATGATAGGAGAAGCTGATGGCCTGCACCTCTCCTGTCGCCGGGATGAAGCACTCCTCGACGCCAAGCGGAAGCACCTCCGCCGGCTGAAACGGTGCACCGACATCCCCGACATCCTGCCAGAACAGCACATCCTGCTCCGCTGCCAGTGCGCGTAACAGACTGCCCTCCAGCAGTGCCCATACGCTGAAGACAAGCAGTGCCCGGAAAAAGCGTGTGTTCGCTTTTCCACGGTGGCTGCATCTGCACCTGATCATATCGCCTCCTTGCTTACGGAAATATCCGCACTCACTTCCTTCCCATCGAAATAATCGTACGCCTTCGCCTGAATCCCCTGTGATGCCAGCGTGATTTCATATACAGGGGAACGTACCACCCCGGCCTCTGCCACGAGCTCATAGCGCACATACTGCGGGATGTTTCGCTGTAGTGTCAGCAGCTTCGCTGCATCGAAGCTGCTCCACTGCATCCGACTTCCAGGCGTTCCTGCGCCCTCCATACCAACGGCACGATACCATCGGATCTCCTCGATCGGGTGTGAGCCCGCCTCGACCAACTCCGACAGAAGCACACTCCGACTACGTGTCGGGATATGCAGCTCACCACCCGTCAGGTCGAGAACGCCGGTGACCGGCCCATGCGTAAAGCCGGATGTCCCATCCGCACTGGTCGCTGCACGAAGCAGCAGCTTTCCCTTCAGCGCGAGGACGCCTTCCGGCAGTGCTTCTGCACCAGGGAAGGACAGAACATAGTCCAGCACCCGACTTTCACCTGCGGCCAGGCGAAGAACCGCATTCGTGCCTGCTGCCGTCCCACTATTTCCGCCTGTACCAGACGACGCTGTGCCCGTTGTTCGTTCGAGTCGTACGCGACGTTCCTTCTCCTCTGTTCCATTGACATAGAGCACGTGCTGATCGCTGAGATAGACTGGAACGCTGCTCTTATTTCGTATCTGAAACTGTACCGTCAGCCGGCTGTCCTTCTCGATTTCCTTCGGTATCGTTCCGTACGATGGTTTCGAAACCGTAAGTCCCATCGATGCGGCGGCGGCCCGTATGCTCGCCTGCTGCTGATCCGTAAAATACGCTCCAGCCCCACAGAGTAACACAAGCATCAGAAAGATGAGTGTGAGGAGAAGGTTGAGCCGCCGTCTCATGATGCCTTCTTAGACTCATTGGCGACGATCAGCCCCTGGATATAGGCGAAGTTTGTGGCCGCACCATCCTGCTCCAGATTTTCCTTCTGGATCGCATAGATTTCTGCGCCAACATCACATTTTCCACCAGCGAAGCTGTTATCGGCACTCGGGCTCAGCCGCAGCGTGAGATTCACCGGGATACCGTTCGCCTGACTGTCCAGAACACCATGACCGACGATGAACTTTGCGACCTTACTGTCCTTCGACAGCGAGAGAAACTTGAGCGAATCCGCCTTCGAAAGCTCTGACAGCGGGATGTCATTGACCGTACCGCCGCCGGCAACGCTCCCGGCTTCATCCTGCAGCTTTTTTATTTCCTCTGGCGTCAGCAGTTTTCCAGTCATCTGAATGAACCACTCCACCGGATCCGACATCGGGATACTGGAGGTCAGTGTTACCTCGGAAAAAACGATGGCATCCTTCGAGCCGACTTCCTTTTTAATCGTATAGACGAGATCCCGGGTATCACCCGGCACCATATTCGCGACCAGATCGTCCGAAAACTTCGTCTTATCGACAGTGATACCGAGCTTCGCAGCGGTCGCCGATACCTTGATATCCTTCTTGTCTGTAAAAAATGCATAGGCACCCGCCAGGACCGAAATCGCTGTCACCGCCATAACACCCGCCATCAGTATTCGTTTTTTCATGTTCATCTCCTTTTCTTTTTCCATTCGTGTTCTGTACGCCGCCCAGTCGGTGCTCAGAAGAGGATATATTCCACCGTGCCGAGGATGTCCGCCTCCTGCACCCGTCCCGGATCTGCGTGTTCATTATGATCACCCTTTGTGATATAGCCACCCTCGTCTTTCCCTATCAATCGATGGGTGACATACGTATCCATGCCGAAACCAGTCGCACGAAACAGGATGATATCATCCGGTTCCGGGGCACCCGTCCGCTCCCTGACGATAAGAATGTCACCAGAGGTATATGTGGGCTCCATGGATTCGGAGAGTACCACGACCGGCTTCCATCCGAAGAGGAAAAACGGCGTTCCATACCGCCGCTCCCGATAGGATGAAAGCATGGCATAGACTGCGATCACCATGAGAAACAGCGTGAGTATGCCGGATATCCATCCGAAGAACGTGTTCAGCTTTCGTTTGAGACCTCCTTTTGTTTTTTTACACGCTCTGTTCTGTCGATGCATATGCACTGTTGTCCTCCTGGTTTTCTGACTGTGTGGCCCGATACAGGAGCCAGCACTTCATGATGATAAGGATCAGTAAGAGGACGAAGAGGAAGAGACAGATGACAAGCAGCACCTTCTCCCGCTGTGTCGGCCCGATATACAGTGTCACCGGATCCTGTATCGTCCCGCTTCCACCCTCTGTACTGATCTGTACGCTTGCGTGCTTCGGGCTTACATCCCGGATACGAAGCGCCAGCCTGGCGTTTCCGCCATCGTTCGTTGTGCCGTTTTTCTTCTCATTTTCCGTTTTTCCCGCGCTTTTCGCTGCAGAAAAATCCCGCTCCGCTCCGGCGCCTGCTGCCTTCCTTCTCGTCTCCGGCAGCTCCTTCTTCGTACATTTCCTTTCTTCCAGGGAAGGTTTCGATATCCCCGACACATCGGGCTTCGAATCGATCCCGGACAGTTCCGCCGGATGTTTCTCAGCAGCTCCATACGGTCTGGAGGCGGTTTCCACCAGATCCTCCGGATGCGCATAGATGCGGTCGATCCACTCCATGAGCTGATCCATCAGTGTTCCCGGCGGATCCTCTGCGTGAAGACCATGCGTTTTTCCGTCATAGCCCTCGCCGCGAATCGAGGTTCCACCGTGTCCACCACCACCTGTCTGGCTTCCTCCGGAAGGACGGCCATCACTTGCATTTTCCACGTCCTGTGTTCCGGCGCCTGATGACGGCGGTGGTTTCATCGTTTCTTCTGATTCTGCTGTTACCGGCGGCTTCTGTGTCTCCGTCGGTGTTTCCGTTTCCGGTGGATTTTTCGTCTCTTCCGGCGGTCGCTCCTTAAGTGGAGCATCCGTTCCGGAAAAACAGATCGACAGCGTCAGCGTATTCCCGGCCACTGCATTCGTCGCCTCCTTTCGTAAGTGGAGTCGAAGCGTCAGCTGTTGTTCACGCCCCGCAGGGTGTGTGAGGATCTGCTCGAAGCTGTCCGTCCTGGAAAGCGAAGCGACCGTTCCATGAAGGAAGGCTTTTTCCCCATCCAGGAGGCTCAGCTCGAGCTCCTCTGCCAGTGCCTCCGACCCAGTAAATGTCACGGATTCTACCATGTACGCAAGGCGCCTGTCTGTATGGTTTTGTACGAGAAGGATGTGTTCTGAGAGATCTCCCGGCAGAAGTTCATCCACACTGGAGAGATCAAGTTGAAACTGGAATTTTTCAGAATCGGCAACAGCCGTCGCCGCTGCCGGAAAAGAAAAAAGCACGAGAAACACGGAAGTAAGCGTTAAAAGCTTCTTGATATTTCTCATGCTCAAAGACTAGCACAGTATGTGATTTTTGAAAATGTCTGAAAACAGACTATAGTCCGAAAACAGACTATAAAATATCACGGTTTCAAGCCGTATATCTGCATTATTTCATCCGAATAAATTTTTTTCTGACGGTACACGATCAGCGGTTTTTCCACCGTCAGCTGGCTTTTTCCACCCTTCACCGCCTCGATCAGCACCATGTTCGGTTCACTCTCCAGGTACGGATACACGAGCCGCATCCGCTTCGGCTCGAGATGCTCTGCACGAAGCGCGCAGAAGATATCCGCGAGCCGATTCGGACGATGGACCATAAACAGCCGACCATTCGATTTCAGCGTAAAGGCCGCTGCCGCACACACATCCTCGAGGGTACACAGGACCTCATGTCGTGAGATGAGCTTCCGGTCGGTCTGGTTTCGAAGGCCGGACTTCATGTATGGTGGATTTACCGTCACGATGTTCATACTCGAGTCATAGCCCATCGATCGGATATCCCGGAGATCCCCTAAGCGCATCGTCATCCGCTGCTCCTGGTGATTCAGCGCCACCGAGCGCTCGGCCATCGACTGTACACTCGGCTGAATCTCCAGACCGATCAGCTCCTTACACTCCGTTTTCGCCGCAATAAGAAGCGGGACGATCCCCGTCCCGCTGCATAGATCCAGCAATCTGCTTTCTGACGTCACGGCCGGCACGGCGAAGTTCGCCAGCAGCACGGCATCCATACCGAAGCAGAAGCCCTCACTGTCCTGTATGATTCTGTAGCCATTACACTGTAAATCGTCGATTCGCTCTGCCATACACCTTACGCATCCTGTCCCTGCACGATGTCCACATCCAGCTTTTCCACCTGCTCTACGATCTCGACCACATCCGACGGGGCTGATTTCTTCTGCGGTTCACCGCCCTTCGGACCATGTGTACGCTCATGTCCACCGCCCGCCGCATGCTCACCGCGACTACTGCGACCTTCCTTTTTTCCACCCGAAGCACTTCCCTGCGCGTTCTGTGCACGGTTGCCCTTCTGCTCCGGCTTCTTCTTATCGCCACTCGGACGCTTCCGCGGCTTGAACTTGAGCTCGGAAACCTTATACTCCCGGAGCTCCTTCTCATCTTCCTTTTCGAGACTGACGACGACCTTTACCTTCTGGCTGAGCACAGAGATGCTGCTGACCTCGCCTCGAAGACCATCCGGTGTAGTAACTGTATCACCGACGGACGGAAGACGTGCGTTCAGGAACTCGTAGACATCCTCCTCGTTCTTAAGGCAGCACATCAGACGCCCACAGACACCGGAGATATTCGTCGGGTTCAGGCTGAGCCCCTGCTCCTTCGCCATGCGGATCGACACCGGTGCAAAATCGGACAGGAAGGTATGACAGCAGAGCGGGCGACCGCAGATACCATAGCCTCCCAGCATCTTCGTCTCATCACGTACGCCCACCTGTCGAAGCTCGATCCGCGTACGGAAGATCGCCGCGAGATCCTTCACGAGAGAGCGGAAATCCACACGACCATCCGCCGTAAAGTAAAACAGTACCTTACTGCTGTCGAAGGTATACTCTACATCGATCAGCTTCATCTCGAGATTATGCTTACGAATCTTCTCCTGACAGACCTTATAGGCCTCCTTCTCCTTCGCTTCGTTGTCGAGGTGGCGCTGATCATCCTCAGCGTTCGCCTTACGGATCACTTCCTTCAGCGGCTGTACGATTTTCGCATCCTCCGTCTCACGGTTTCCCATCACGACGAAACCATACTCGATACCACGTGCCGTTTCCACGATGGCATGCTCTCCGCGGGTGAAGTGGATATCCTTCGGATCGAAGTAGTATATCTTCCCGGCGGTTCTGAATCTAACTCCAATTACTTCTGTCATATATTCCTCATTTTATCGCATTTTATATACTGGTATCCCTGAGCCGGAGCAGAAAATTCTCCAGCATCAGATCCCGGTTCACATTAAACGTCTGATCCCGAAGCATGCGCTCCAGATCATCCGTGGCCTGACCGAGTTTTTCGTAGCTCATCGCGGAGGCCATACGTATGATGACATTGACGGAGTCCTGTGCATACAGAAGCTCCATCTGCGACGTGCTTTTATAGCATAGCACATCCCGTAAAATAATTTCAAGAAAGCCAAGCAGGCTTCCCTGCGGCACCTTCCAGTCCTTACTCACATGTGTACAGAAATCGAGAATTTCGCGACCTGTGCGGAAGCGAATCTCGGACAGAAGTTTCACCGTTTCCTGCGCCCACTCCTCCGTGATCATCTCCGCATAACGCTCCCGGACATCCCGTTCGCCCGCCTTGATTTCGATGACACGCGACAGTATCGTCGGCAGAAATGCATCTGCATTCGCCGCAAGCAGCATGATCACGACATACTCCGGCGGCTCCTCGAGGGTCTTCAGAATCGCATTCTGTGCCTGCGGATTCATCATCTCCGCATGCTCGATAAGATAGACCTTATAGGCCGCCTCATACGGACGCACGGCGACCGTATCCGTCACATGGTCACGGATATTGTCAACCGAGATGATCGTCGGATGCTCCTCCGGCTTATTCGGCACGATTTCAAGCATATCCGGATGCTCATGGTTCTGCACCCGCTTCCGGACGCTGTCCGCCCACTCCTCACAGCTCGCATACCCACGCTGCTGATAAATCGGCATCGCGCCTGTGTCCAGCGATGCCGGATCCCGGCTGAGCAGCTGCACTGTAAATTCCATCGCAGCCGACTTCAGAAGCTCCATATCCTCGCCCTCGATCAGATAGGCATTGTATATTTGATTTTCCGGTATTTTAATTGCTTTCATTGATACAGCTCTTTTTTATCCGTGGTCACTCCGCTCATGCCCCTGCACGCCTTATGCCTCCGATCGCACGCACAGGCGCTCTTCCGGTTTCAGCCTCTCACATCCCGTTCGATCTCTTCGATGCAGTCCTCGAGATCCAGATTCAGGTACCGTCGGTCAATGCCGGCGGCCGCAAGCTTCTCCTCGGAAAAATCCACACGGTCCGCCTCGAAACGGCGCTGCATCTCCGCAAGCTTCGGTGCCGCCTCCTTCATCTCTCGAGCCCGCGCACGCGCCCGTCGGATCTCATCCGGCACCTCGATATAGATCGGGAAGACATGTCCGGCACCGAAATAATCCCGGGTACTGACATAGCTCTGGAGCACACCGATCATCAGGTAATCCTGCCCCGCCCGGAGCACGATCTGTCCATCATCGACCGTCGCATAGCGCCATGGACCATAGACCGTCTGATAGGTCCGTTCCTCGATGATCCGACCTGTCTGCTCAAACTGATCCATCCTTTGATCCGTCACAAAATGATACTCAACACCCTCGCGCTCACCCTCACGGATCGGACGCGTCGTATACGGCGTGACCTCCTTCCAGTCCGGATGAAGCGCCTTCAGCCGCTTATAGATCGTATCCTTTCCGCTTGCTGACTTTCCAAACAAATAATAGATCATCTCATCCTCCGACCGGACCGCCCTCGCTGATGACCGCACCATCCTTCTGCACCGTCTCCGGACTTTCCTTGACGGTATCCGGGCCGACGACCGGACCGTTACTGACCTCTCCCTGACGGTCACCTCCAGGCACAGGGCCTTCGATGTCCGTATTCTTTCGAGACGGCAGCTCCTCTACCTTATCCGTGGACTTCGATTCCTTCGTTTCTCTGCTTTCGTCTTCTGCCGTGCTTTCCTTCTTCGACTCTGCTTCAGAGGACTTTACACTCTCCTCGATGGAGGCTTCGACGGACTCGATCTTCTTTTCGATCTCCTCATCCTCGGCACCGGTCGCTGCCGTTTCCGCCGGCTGCTGCGCACTTTCTGTCACCTGGATCTGAGCGCTCGTTTCGACCGCAGCACTCTTCTTCGTGTCAATGCTGACCACGGTCGCTGTTTCACTCTCCTGTGTTTCTGCCGCGGTCACTCGAAGATCTGGAAGCGTAAACCCACTCACATTTTTAAATACAAAAAACGCCACCAGGATCGCGATGATCAGCATCGACACAGCAAAAAGAATCTTAAACAGATCCCCGACCAGCGTCGCCTCCTTTCGCTTCTTTCGTTTCGTACTCCGCTTTCTATAATCACTCATTTCACATGACTCCCAAACTTATTTGTACACGATCTGATCGCCATCCCGCAGACGCACCGAGACCTCACCGAAGACCAGTGTACCCTCGCTTCCATCCTGATCGACGATCTCCAGTGTTCCGTCCGGGCGGATGCCGGTGGCTCTGGCCGGACGCTGTGTCTTTCCATCGATGACCATGATGTCATGTCCCGGCACCATGTTATGATCGATGTATTCCTGTGCCAGTGTCTTCTCCGGTGCGAGCGCATAGAACTCCCGAATCAGCTCCGCTGCGATGCGGTTACGATCCACGATTTTTCCCTCGGAACGCTTTCCGAGAATCGATCCAGCCTTCTCACGGATATCCTCCGGGAAGCCCTCCTCCGGTTCATAAAGATTGATGCCGATCCCGACGATGACGAATTCCATGCGGCCCGACTCCATGCTGGTCTGCCCCTCCGAGAGAATACCACAGACCTTGTGGCCCTCATAGTACAGGTCATTGACCCACTTGATGGAAAGCTCGACTCCGCAGACCTTGCGGACTGCACGATAAACCGCGACGGCAGACTGCGCCGTCAGCATCAGATTATCCATGACGGTACCGTCCGGACGAAGCAGCATGCTGATATAAAGACCGCTTCCCTTCGGTGAGAAGAAACTGCGCCCGAGTCTTCCCTTGCCGCCGGTCTGGTAATCGGAAATCACCGTTGTCCCTTCCGGCACGTGCTCTGAAACCGCCAGCTTCTTCAGTACATCATTCGTACTCGTAATCTCCTGAAATACCGAAACCGGATACGTATGCTCCAGATAACGAGAGATGGCCTGTTCAGACAGCACATCACTTTCCAGTGAAAGCATGTATCCCTTATTTTTTACAGCCTCGATTTCATAGCCATCCTCCTTCAGCTGATTTACCGCCTTCCAGACCGCCGTACGAGAGCAGTGAAGCGCCTGTGCGATTTCCTCACCGGAGATATAATGTCCCTTGTTTTCTTCAAATAATCGGATCAATGTTTCCTTTACCGTCATGTCAGCCTCCACCAGATCTCAAGTTTACTATTCTGACCCGTAAATAATAACAAAAATCCATATTGAATACAAGAAAGGAGGCCGTACCAATACCGACCCCCTTTCTTACGATTTTCTACAGATTTTTACGCTACCTGCTCCCTCATGCCAGTGATACCCACTGGAAATTAATCGAGGATGAGCACGCATCGACATATTCTCGTTTAAAAAATCCCCCATCTTTCCGATGAAGCATCTGGTCCCAGTTTTCAGTCGGGCACTCTTCTCCATTAAACAGGATCTGAAAGCCCTTCTCACGAAGCCTCTGAAGGCCTGCAAGAAATCTCATGTTCATCTGGTAATCCATACTGCTCCTCTCCTGCCGGAAATACACATCAGACCAATCCCAGATCGTCTGTATGCACCACCGAACATCATGAACACATTGTTTTTTTCGTTCTGAATCGCCAAAACATTTAAAATAGTCAGGATGATTCGAAAAGAGGGGGATCTGCGACCGCAGAGGCACCACTTAACCTTCGCAGATCGCAATCCGTAGACGTCTCGCTCCCCAAACAACATCTACCGGATGTTCCGAGGATTGTACTTTCTCGGGAACAATTGCATTATACCGTATAAATTTCATTCTGCATATAGTCTACATGTAGACTATAGTCCGCAAAACGACTATAGTCTGTTTTCAGACTATACCTTATGTAGTATGTATTTCCATTGTGAATCGTTTTTATTTCATATATGTAGAGAATTATCTTCGACCGATATTTTTAAAATTTTTTCTGACACCTGAATTTCTGCTCTTTATATATGCGAGATATGTTCGAAACATATACTTTTGATTCACATATTCCGAATCTGTTTTTATTTCCGGGCACAAAAAAAGTCCCAGGATACTTCCCAGGACCAGATGACGCCAACGAGATTCGAACTCGTGATACCACCGTGAAAGGGTGGTGTCTTAACCGCTTGACCATGGCGCCAAAGAGAGGCGAGAGTCGGATTCGAACCGGCGCTCAGGGTGTTGCAGACCCATGCCTTACCACTTGGCTATCTCGCCATAAAATACATTCTTAAAAAACAAATAGGGTTAAGACAAGCATCGATGTCTTAATCCCACTGTCCAGAAGCTCCTCCAGTTGGACTCGAACCAACGACACCGCGGTTAACAGCCGCGTGCTCTACCGACTGAGCTATGAAGGAATAATAACAAGAATATCTGCAAAATCTTTCATTCTAAAGAAAGATTTTAAAACATCAAACCTACCAGCACATCTACTGTCGTAGATGCCGCATACTCGTGATGTGGAAGTAAATCTTCACGCTT
>CAKQED010000003.1:0-72632 GCA_934229835.1 uncultured Oribacterium sp.
GTCGATATCCGCCTTCTCGCCCTCACCATCGACGATGGTGGTCTTCTCCTTCGATACCTTTACGCTCTTTGCGCGGCCGAGCTGCTCGATGCTTGCATCCTTGAGCTCGAGGCCGAGATCTGCGGAGATCACCTGACCGCCGGTCAAAATCGCGATATCCTGAAGCATCTCCTTACGTCTGTCACCATAGCCCGGAGCCTTGACCGCAACGACGTTGAAGGTACCTCTCAGCTTGTTGACGATGAGGGTTGTGAGTGCCTCACCCTCGACATCCTCTGCGATGATGAGGAGCTTTGCGCCCATCTTTACGATCTGCTCAAGGAGCGGAAGGATATCCTGGATGTTGGAGATCTTCTTATCCGTGATCAAGATATACGGATCATCGAGATTTGCCTCCATCTTATCCATATCGGAGCACATGTAGGCGCTGATATAGCCTCTGTCGAACTCCATACCTTCGACGACGTCCAGCTCGGTCTGCATGGTCTTGGACTCCTCGACAGTGATGACACCATCCTTGGAAACCTTCTCCATCGCATCGGCAACCATCTGGCCGACCTGCTCGTCACCAGCAGAGATGCCGGCAACCTTTGCGATCTGATCCTTGCCCTTTACCTTAGAAGACTGTGCCTTGATGGACTCAACCGCTGCTGCTACGGCCTTCTGGATACCCTTACGAAGGATGATCGGGTTTGCACCCGCCTCGAGGTTCTTCATACCTTCCTTCACGATCGCCTGTGCAAGCACGGTCGCTGTGGTGGTACCATCACCGGCGACATCATTGGTCTTCGAAGCGACCTCACGAACGAGCTGTGCGCCCATGTTCTCATACGGATCCTTCAGCTCGATGTCCTTCGCGATGGACACACCATCGTTGGTGATCAGCGGAGCACCGTAGCTCTTATCGAGTACTACGTTTCTGCCCTTCGGTCCTAGGGTTACCTTTACTGTATTTGCAACTGCATCCACACCAGCTTCGAGAGCCTTTCTGGCCTCGACGCCATACTTAATTTCCTTAGCCATAGCTTTATCCTCCTGATTTACGAAGCATCCTCTGTTCTTAGTCCAATGCTTCCTTCTCTACATCCTCATGTCGTTCTACGCTGCGCCCTGCCCACTTCCGCGTGGGCCCGACGCGGCATCCTGTCGGATGCTTACTTCTCGATGACTGCCAGAATATCGTTCTGCTTTACGACTGTATACTTATGTCCGTCAACCTCGACCTCAGATCCCGCATACTTCGAGAAGAGAACGTGATCGCCGACCTTCACCTGCATGGTGATGTCCTTACCATCGACCACTCCACCAGGGCCGACGGCTACAACGAGTGCCTGACCCGGCTTCTCCTTATCATTCTGACCTGGAAGAACGATACCGCTTGCAGTGGTCTCCTCCATCTTCTCCTTCTCAAGTACGACTCTGTCAAATAATGGAACCAGCTTCATTTGATTGACCTCCTTAATATCTGCTTTCAGCCCTTCGGCTTTTCGCCTCCCGGCGATGCTGTTTATATAAAGACCGGCACGCGTCCGGCTTTCTTTTCTAACAACAAAACGTATTATAGAACGGTCTATTAGCAACGTCAAGAGGCGAGTGCTAACAATTTGTAGATTTCACATTTCCTTCACAAACACGCGCGCGGCCCGGAAATTTGTAACAGTTCAGGCAGGGGACCCGGCTTGATTTCACACGGTCTCTATGTATGGCCTCCGTTGCCGCTCCTCCGGGTCCCCCTGCCTGAACTGTTACGAAATTTTCTATTTTATGCCAGCTATAATCGTGCGTCAGTTTTCAAATCTTCCGAAATTCACTACAATAATAAAGATACATGCCTGTAGCCGAAATCAGAGCGCACACTTCCTTGCAGGCGTCTATACATCATTTATCTATATCGAGGACTTACCATGGCTCAACATAATCTCGCGAAGGGCGATCTCTTCCATAATATGCTTTTCTTTTCACTCCCGTATCTGCTCAGCTACTTCCTGCAGACGCTTTACGGGCTCGCGGATCTGCTCATCGCGGGTCGCTTCAATGGCGCCGATGTCATCTCAGCGGTTTCGATCGGTTCTCAGGTCATGCACATGGTAACCGTCATGATCGTCGGCCTCGCCATGGGCACCACCGTCATGATCGGGCGTTTCGTCGGTGCAGAGGACGAGGACGGTATCCGACGCGCCATCGGAAACACGATCACCCTCTTCGCGATGATCGCCGTGCTGGCCACATGTGCCCTGCTCGGACTCACGCAGCCGATCATCCAGCTACTGTCGACACCGCCCGAGGCCGTCCCGGGGGCCCTCGCGTACCTCCGCATCTGCTTCGCCGGCATCCCCTTCATCGTCGCGTACAACATCCTGAGCTCGATTTTCCGCGGCATGGGTGACAGCCGCAGTCCGATGCTCTTCATCGCCGTGGCCTGTGCCCTCAACATCCTGCTCGACCTCCTCTTCATGGGGCCAATGCAGCTGGGCGCAGCGGGTGCAGCGCTCGCGACGGTCGTGGCGCAGGCCGCGTCGGTGGCGTTCGCGCTCGTCGGCATCCGAAAGACGGCTGCAGGTCGCCGGCAGTCTGGTACCGCGGACGTCCGGAATGCTTCTGCGGATGCAGACATGGAAAGCAAGGCAGGAACGCAGGTTCATGCATCTGAAGACGAAGCGACGTTTTCAAACGAACCTGCTCGCGCGGATCGCAGCGCCTGGTGGGACCCGGCGATGCTGCACCAGATTCTCAGCATTGGCCTCCCGATCGCCTGTCAGGACGGCTTCATCCAGATTTCGTTTCTGATCATCACCGTAATCGCGAACCGGCGTGGCGTCGACATCTCGGCGGCGGTCGGCATCGTCGAGAAAACGATCAGCTTCCTCTTCCTGGTGCCATCCAGCATGCTGTCGACGGTGTCGACGATCGCGGCACAGTCGATCGGTGCCGGCGATCCAGCGAGGGCGCGTCAGACACTCCGCTACGGCGTCGGCCTCGCCAGTGGCATCGGGCTCCTCTTCGCGATCCTGTTCCAGTTCATCTCCGTGCCGTTCTTCACGCTGTTCACGAAGAATCCGGTCGTGCAGGCACTCGCGGTGCAGTATATGTGCACCTACGTGCTCGACTGCGTGGTCGCCGGCATTCACTTCCCGTTCTCCGGCTTCTTCAGTGCCTCCGGCCTCTCGATCCTCAGCTTCATCCATAACCTCTGCTCGGTGATCCTCGTCCGCATCCCGGGCGCATGGCTCGCCACGAAGCTGTTCCCGGACACCCTCTACGCGATGGGCCTCGCCGCCCCTGCCGGCTCCCTTCTCAGCGCCCTCATCTGCATCGCCTTCTATCTCGCGCTCCGCAGGAAAGGCCACGTGTAAGCAGATATTTCCGGGCCGCGCGCGATGATTTGCTGAAAATCGAGCCGGATGCTCGCGCGGCAGCATCGATCATCTCCTGTCCAAAAGCGGGTTTTCAAAGAAACTATACATAGATGCGTCGTTTTAAAAATCGTGTCTACGAAATTTGAGCTTCGGAGCCAGATTCTGGATAGAAAATATACACGAAGAAGCTCATATAAAAATAGTGTCTATAAAAATCGAGATCTGACTTCAATTTTTGATATCAATCGTCGATTTTATAGACACTATTTCATAATAGATGTATCTGCGTCTATTTTGCTCCTCGATTTCTGATTTTTACGAAGAAATCCATAGACACAATTTTCATATAAGCCTTCACGTGTCCAGTCCACTCTTACGCGAAGCATCTGCACCCCATCAGGCAGGCGCCGGCGTTGGCTTCACCTACGCGAGGCAGCTGTAGCCCATCAGGTAAGCGTCGACCTCGCTTGCGCAGGCGCGGCCTTCGGCGATGGCCCAGACGACGAGGGACTGTCCGCGGTGCATGTCGCCTGCAGTGAAGATCTTCGCGGCATTTGCAGCGGTCATCGGCTTCACTGCACTTTCCGTATGGTAGTGCTCCGCCTCCGTCTTTACGACGTGACGCTCGGTGAGTGCGACACCGAAGGCGTCGGCGACGTAGCTTTCACAGCCGGTGAAGCCGGCGGCGATGATGAGGAGGTCACACGGAAGCTTCTGCTCCGTGCCCTCGACGAGCACCATCTGACGGTTCTCGAACTTTACCTTCGACGTGATGACGGCCTTGATGCTGCCGTCCTTCTTCGTCTCGATGCCCTTGACCGTCGTCTCGTAGACGCGCGGGTCATGCCCGAAGACGCGGATGGCCTCCTGCTGGCCGTAATCAACCTTCAGGACCTTCGGCCACTCCGGCCATGGATTCGAGGCGGCACGCTCGACCGGCGGCTCCGGCATCATTTCGATCTGGGTCACCGACTTCGCACCCTGGCGGATCGCGGTGCCGCAGCAGTCGTTTCCGGTATCACCACCACCGACGATAACGACATGCTTCCCCTTCGCGTTGATGATGCCGAAGGCATGCTCGCCCTGCTCATGGAGGGCCTTCGTCTGGCTCGTCAGGTAGTCGACCGCGTAGTGGATGCCGTGCGCCTGCTCGATGGACGGCACGTTCAGTCCGCGCGCCTGCTTCGCGCCACAGGCGAGGACGACCGCGTCGTAGTCCCGGAGGATCGCTGCCGCGGTGACCGCGCTGCCCTTTCCGGCGGCCAATGCTTCTGCCGAAGCGTTTGTCACTGCACGGGATGCATCTGCAGACTTTTCTCCGGCTCCGGCACCTGCCTTCCGCCCCTCTGCACCGGCCGCTGCTGCGGTCGATGTCTCGCGGCCGATGTCCACACCGGTCCGGAAGACGACGCCTTCCGCTTCCATGAGGGCGCGGCGACGGCGGATGACGGACTTGTCTAGCTTCATGTTCGGGATGCCGTACATAAGGAGACCACCGATTTCATCCGAGCGCTCGAAGACGGTGACGCTGTGTCCACGGTGGTTCAGCTGATCCGCCACCGCGAGGCCGGCCGGACCGGCACCGACGACGGCGACGCGCTTACCGGAACGGACCTCTGGAATCCGCGGCTGCATATAGCCCTCCTGGAAGGCCTTCTCGATGATGTAGAGCTCGTTGTCGTGTGTCGTCACCGGTGCGTCATCGAGCCCCTCGACACAGGCCTTCTCGCAGAGCGCCGGGCAGACACGGCCCGTGAACTCCGGAAAGTTATTCGTCTTCAGAAGACGGCTCAGCGCATGGGCGACGTGGCCGTTGTAGACCTCGTCGTTCCACTCCGGGCAGAGATTGTGAAGCGGACAGCCCGTGAACATGCCCGCCAGCTTCATGCCGGACTGGCAGAACGGGACACCGCAGTTCATGCAGCGCGCGCCCTGCTTCCGACGCTCCTCCTCCGTGAGGGGGATGTGAAATTCTTTAAAGTTTTTGATACGCTCCTCTACCGGAACGTCTTTATTTTCTTCTCTCGCATAATCGAGAAATCCTGTAACCTTACCCATGAATACTCCCTCTATCTCTATAGATATCGCAGACTCTTTTTTTATGAATTAAAGAGCGACTTAAAAGCTTCCAGCTCCGCATTTTCATGGGAGATGCCCTGCTCTTCGAAGTGGCTGACCGCGATCAGTACCTTCTGGTAGTCGTTCGGCACGATTTTCTTGAAGCTCGGGAGGAACATGTCGAAGTTCTGGAGGATCTCGGTGCCGAGCTCCGACTTCGTCTCCTTCACATAATCCGTGAGGATGTCCTTCAGCTCCTGGATGTCATACTTCTCGGTGACCTCCAGCAAGGAAACCATGTCCTTGTTGAGCTTGAGATAGAGCGAGTGATCCATATCGAGGACGTAGGCGATACCACCAGACATACCGGCGGCGAAGTTCTTACCGGTCGGTCCGAGGATGACGGCACGTCCACCGGTCATGTACTCGAGCCCATGATCGCCACAGCCCTCGACAACCGCCGTCGCACCGGAATTACGAACGCAGAAACGCTCACCGGCGACACCGTTCACATAGCACTTGCCGGCTGTCGCACCATAGAGGGAGACGTTGCCGACGATGATGTTCTCACTGGCGCGGAACGGACTTCCCTCCGGTGGCGCCACGACGAGCTTACCGCCGCTCAGGCCCTTACCGAAGCCATCATTGGCATCACCATGGAGACGGATCGTGAGACCCTTCGGGATAAACGCACCGAAGGACTGACCGCCGCCACCGTATGCCTCGACCACGAAGGTATCATCCGGCAGGGTATCGCCCTCCGGCGTCATGCCGTAGTGATCGGTGATCTCGGAGCCGAGGATGGTACCGAAGGTACGGTTCGTGCTCGAAACCTCGACCTTCTCCTCGTGGTGCTGACCGCTCGCGATGGCCGGGGCAAACTTCTTGAGAAGCACCGACTCGTCGAGGGTCTTCTCAAGATGGAAATCATAGACATGCTTCGGATCGAAGTGTCGCTCCTCCTCCGGGAGGGCCGCATAGCGCGGATCCAGAACCTGCGAGAGATCCACCTCTGCCGAGCGCGAGGTGACATGCGCGGCCGAAGCATTGACCGTGAGACAGTCGGTACGGCCGATCATCTCGTCCACGGTACGGAAGCCAAGCTCCGCCATGTACTCGCGCATCTCCTGTGCGATGAAGCGCATGAAGTTCATGACGTACTCCGGCTTGCCGGTGAAGCGCTTGCGGAGAACGTCGTTCTGGGTAGCGACACCGAACGGACAGGTATCCTTGTTGCAGACACGCATCATCATGCAGCCGAGGCAGACGAGCGCGGTTGTCGCGAAGCCATACTCCTCCGCACCGAGCAGTGCGGCGATGACGACGTCGCGGCCGGTCATCAGCTTACCATCGGTCTCGAGCTTGACACGGTTACGAAGCCCGTTCTCGATCAGCGCATGGTGTGCCTCCGTGATGCCGAGCTCCCACGGGAGACCCGCATGATGGATCGAGGTCATCGGTGCTGCACCGGTACCTCCATCGTAGCCGGACACGAGGATGACCTGTGCACCGGCCTTCGCAACACCACTCGCGATGGTGCCGACGCCGTTCTCCGAAACGAGCTTGACGGCAATCGCGGCACGGCGGTTCGCGTTCTTCAGATCATAGATCAGCTGCGCCAGATCCTCGATGCTGTAGATATCGTGGTGAGGTGGCGGAGAAATGAGGGACACACCCGGGGTCGAGAAACGGGTCTTCGCGATCCACGGATAGACCTTCTTGCCTGGCAGGTGGCCGCCCTCACCCGGCTTCGCGCCCTGCGCCATCTTGATCTGGATCTCGACGGCGGAGTTGAGGTAGGCACTGGTCACACCGAAACGGCCGGATGCGACCTGCTTGATGGCAGAATTCCGTTCGGTACCGAAGCGGTCTGGATGCTCACCGCCCTCACCGGTGTTCGACTTGCCGCCGAGACGGTTCATCGCGATGGCCATCGCCTCGTGCGCCTCCTGCGAAATCGAGCCGTAGGACATCGCACCGGTCTTGAAGCGCTTCACGATGGACGCGACTGGCTCGACCTCCTCGATCGGCACCGGCTCGTTCTTCGCGGCGAACTTCATGAGGCCGCGCAGCGTATGTGGACGGCGCTCGTCGTCGATGCGCGCGGTGTATTCCTTAAACAGCTTATAGTCGCCTTCCTCGCTCCGAACCGAACGCTGGAGGGTGATGATGGTCTCCGGATCATAGAGGTGATCCTCGGCGCCCCGACCCGAGCGCAGCTGGTGGAAGCCGACGGAATCGAGCGCGGTATCGAGGCTAAGCCCCATCGGATCGAACGCGTGGTCATGCCTGGAGGTGACGCCCTCGGCGATGTCCTTTATGCCAATGCCGCCGACCCTCGACACAGTACCGGTGAAGTACTTCTCCACCAGCTCTTTGCTTAGTCCGATGGCCTCGAAGATCTTCGCGGACTGGTAGGACTGGATCGTCGAAATACCCATCTTCGCCGCGATCTTTACGATGCCGTTCAGCACGGCCTTGTTGTAGTCCTCGATCGCGGTATGGTAATCCTTATCGAGGATGCCGATGTCGATCATCTCGGCGATGCACTCATGGGCGAGGTACGGGTTGATGGCGCGCGCACCGAAGCCGAGGATGGTTGCAAACTGATGGACATCGCGCGGCTCACCCGACTCGAGGATCAGGGACACGGCGGTCCGCTTCTTCGTCTGGACGAGGTGCTGCTCGACAGAACTCACCGCCAGCAGGGACGGAATCGGCACATGGTTCTCGTCGACCCCACGATCGCTCAGGATGATGATGTTGTAGCCGCGCTGGTATGCACGATCCACGGAGATATTGAGCTGCTCCAGGGCCTTCTCAAGGGAGGTGTTTTTATAGTAGAGAAGTGAGATCACCTCGGTACGGAAGCCCGGCTGGTCGAGGTCCTTGATCTTCATAAGCTCGACACCCGTGAGGATCGGGTTCTCCACCTCAAGCACGCGGCAGTTGTCGGCCTGATCCTGCAGCAGATTACCATCGGAGCCGATGTAGACGGTCGTATCCGTGACGATCTTCTCGCGGAGGGAGTCGATCGGCGGGTTGGTGACCTGAGCGAAGAGCTGCTTGAAGTAGTTGAACAGGAGCTGATGCTGCTTACTGAGCACGGCGAGCGGAACATCGTGGCCCATCGACGCGGTCTGCTCGATGCCGTTCTGCGCCATCGGGAGGATCACGGACTTCACGTCCTCGTAGCTGTAGCCGAAGACCTTATAGAGACGGTCACGCATCTCCTGCGTGTGCGTCGGGATCTTCCGGTTCGGGATCTTCAGATCCTCGATGTGGAGGAGGTTCCGGTCAAGCCACTCACCGTACGGCTCACGTGCCGCATAGGCCTCCTTGCACTCCTCGTCCGCGATGATGCGCTGCGCCTTCGTGTCGACGAGCAGCATACGACCCGGCTGAAGACGGGACTTCTGCACGATATGTTTCGGATCAATGTCGAGGACGCCGACCTCGGAGGACAGGATCAGTCGGTTATCGTCGGTGATGTAGTATCTGGACGGGCGGAGGCCGTTACGGTCGAGGGTCGCGCCGACCACATCACCATCGGAGAAGAGGATCGCCGCCGGTCCATCCCACGGCTCCATCATAGTTGCGTAATAATGATAGAAATCCTTCTTGTTCTGGTCCATGAAGCGATTGTGCTTCCATGGCTCCGGGATGGTCATCATCATCGCGAGCGGCAGGTCGATGCCGTTCATGTAGAGGAACTCGAGGGTGTTGTCGAGCATCGCAGAATCCGATCCGCTGCGCTCCACGACCGGGAAGATCTTCTCCACGTCCTTCTCGAGCAGCGGGCTCGACATGGTCTCCTCACGGGCGAGCATTCGGTCAATGTTTCCACGGATGGTATTGATCTCACCGTTATGGGCGATCATACGGTACGGATGCGCACGATCCCAGCTCGGCGTGGTGTTCGTCGAGAAACGGGAGTGGACGATGGCGATGGCGGTCCGGTAGTCCGGATCACGCAGGTCATCGTAGAAGGCACGGAGCTGCTTTACCAGGAACATGCCCTTATATACGATGGTCCGGGAGCTCAGAGAACAGATATAGGTATCCTCTGAGGACTGCTCGAACTCGCGACGGAGTACATATAAACGCCGATCAAAATCGATGCCTCTCTCTGCGTCCTCCGGACGCTCGATGAAGCACTGCAGGATATGTGGCATGCAGTCGACCGCCACCTGGCCGAGGATCTCCGGATGCACCGGCACCTCACGCCAGCCGAGGAAACGGAGTCCGTTCTTCTCGGTGATGACCTCAAACATGCGCTTCGCGAAGGTCCGCTTCAGCTGGTCCTCCGGGAAAAAAAACATACCGACACCGTAGTCGCGCTCGTCTCGCAGCTGGATGCCCTGCATGAGCGCCGCCTTCTTAAAGAAGCTGTGGCTGATCTGCAGGAGGATGCCGACGCCGTCGCCGACCTTGCCGCTCGCGTCCTTACCGGCGCGGTGCTCGAGCTTTTCTACGATGTGCAGTGCATCATCCAGGACGCGCGTATCCTGGTGGCCGTCGATGTTCACGACGCTGCCGATACCGCAGGCATCCTGGGTGAGCTCATTCATGTCCTCGAGGGACTGGGGACGCCAGAGTGTGTTGTGTCCCCTGTACTGCTCTGGCACAGTAAAGGTGCTCTGATTTTGATAAGTATTCATATATACTCCACTAATTTTTGGTACGAAGAAATCGGACAGGGAGGGGACAGCTCACTTAGTTCAAAGTACAGAACCCAGTGCAATGTTCGTCATGCCCATCACAGAACACGTTCTGTGTGTTCATGACGTACATTTCACTGGAACCTGTTCTTTGAATGCGCAATTATGTCCCCTCCCTGCTCCGATTTCTTCTGCCGTAAGGTTTTATTCAGAAGGATCTGACGCCACGGAGTGGGGTCAGATCCTGTCATTTATCTGAGAGAGAACAGGAGCTTCGAGTAGGTCGGGTACGGGAGGTAGGTTTCCGGGATCATCTCTTCGGCTGCGTCGACTGGGGCACGGAGGGCATCCATGTCAGCGAGGATGGTGTCGTGGTATGCGGTGGCGAGTTCGAGGCTGTCGGTGATCTTCTGGGTCTCGGCGAGGTCCTTCTCGAGCTTTTCAACAGCGAGGCCGATCGCTTCGGATGCGGCGTCGAGCTTCGTGAGGATGTTGGTCTCGAGTGTGCACTTCGCGTCGGCGAGTACCTGCTTCTTCTGGATCGCGGTGTCGGTGAGGGCGGTCTCATATGCCATCAGGCCGTCGGTGAAGTCCTTCTTGACCATCTCGAGCATGGTGAGTGCCTCGATGCGGATGGTCTTCGAGTAGTTCTCGAGGTAGATCTCATAGCGGGAGTCGATCTCGATCTCGGTGAAGACGTGGTGCTTTTCGAAGAGCTCCTTGTTCTTCTTTGCCTTGATCTGTGGCATCGCCTCCGGAAGGGACTTGAGGTTGTAGAGGCCTCTCTTCTCTGCCTCGGCTACCCACTCATCGGTATACCCATTGCCGTTGAAGATGATTCTTCTATGCTTCTTGAGGAGCTTCTTTACGAGCTTCATCGCCTCTTCCTCGAGGTCCTTCGGATCGACGTCCTCGAGCTTCGCGCTGATCTGGTCGAGTGCCTCGGCCACGGCGGTGTTCAGTACGATGTTCGGGTCTGCGACGGAAAGTGAGGAGCCCGGCATACGGAACTCGAACTTGTTGCCGGTGAAGGCGAACGGTGAGGTACGGTTACGGTCGGTGTTGTCCTGTACGAAGTGTGGCAGAACGTGGGCACCGGTCTCAAGCTGCTTCGAATCCGAGGAGGTGAAATCCTCGCCGTTCTCGATAGACTCGAGGACCTTCTCGAGCTCGTCGCCGACGTAGATGGAAACGATGGCTGGAGGTGCTTCATTTGCGCCCAGGCGGTGATCATTACCCGCGGTTGCGACGGATACACGCATCAGATCTGCATACTCATCCACTGCACTGACGATACCCATAAGGAAGAGCAGGAACTGAACGTTCTTACCCGGCGTCTTGCCCGGGTCGAGCAGGTTCTCACCCTCGGAGGTGATCATGGACCAGTTGTTGTGCTTACCGGAGCCGTTGATGCCCTCGAAAGGCTTCTCGTGCAGGAGGCATGCATAATTATGCTTGTCGGCGACCTTCTTCATCATCTCCATCGTGAGCTGGTTGTGGTCGACGGCAATGTTGGCGGTCTCAAAGACAGGTGCCAGCTCGTGCTGTGACGGCGCCACTTCGTTGTGCTTGGTCTTCGCCGGAACGCCGAGCTTCCAGAGCTCCTGGTCGAGGTCGTGCATGAACTCGGATACCTTTGGCTTCAGTACGCCGAAGTAGTGATCCTCCATCTCCTGTCCCTTCGGTGCCGGAGCGCCGATCAGGGTACGTCCAGTGAGCATGAGGTCCTCACGCTCGGTATAGAGGTCCTTATCGATCAGGAAGTACTCCTGCTCGGAGCCGACGGTGGTGTCGACGCGGGTAACCTTCTCCTTGCCGAGGATGTGCAGCAGCTTCGTTGCGGAGTCACTCAGGGTCTCCATGGAGCGAAGCAGCGGGGTCTTCTTATCGAGGGACTCGCCGGAGTACGAGCAGAATGCGGTCGGGATGTAGAGGGTACCGTCCTTGATGAAGGCTGGGGAGCTCGGGTCCCATGCGGTATAGCCGCGGGCCTCGAAGGTGGCACGGAGGCCGCCGCTCGGGAAGGAGGAGGCATCCGGCTCGCCCTTGACGAGCTCCTTGCCGGAGAACTCCATGATCACGCCGCCGTTCTCGGTCGGGGAGATGAAGCTGTCATGCTTCTCTGCGGTCAGGCCGGTCATCGGCTGGAACCAGTGGGTGAAGTGGGTCGCGCCGAGCTCCAGTGCCCACTCCTTCATCGTTGCTGCGACGGTATTCGCCACGTCCAGCTCCAGATGAGATCCGTTCTGGATGGTCTTGTGCACTGCCTTGTAGATGTCCTTCGGCAGTCGCTCGCGCATCACCTTGTCGCTAAATACAAGGCTTCCGTAAAGCTCAGGAACCGATGTAGTACTCATAATTTTCTCCTCCTAAAAAAGATATATGGTGGTTTGTGATCCCCACCACATTTCGATGTCCATCTGTCCGGAATCGATACGTTCAAGACCGATTTACATGGAAATGCGGTAGGTATAAAAAAGAGGACAGCGGGGCACAGGAAAACAGCTTCCCGGACTCCATTGTCCTCTTCGTTTACAGATTTGATTTAAGTTACAAGGAGACAATGCCATGCAATACGCCTTCGGCGTGGGCATTGTCGTTTGATTTTGCCACCTATGTGGCAAAACGGCCTCGCCGCCCGGGGGCGTACATGCGCCGCTCCGTGCTTCGCACGGCCCTCTCATGTACCTACAATAATTCGTCCGCTTTCGCGGATGATCTTCAGCGCGACCTCGCGGCGGGTGACGCTGCCGTTCATGGCCTGGCGCTCGAGGTACTTGTGTGCCTCGCCCTCCGTCATGCCCTGCTTCTCGATGAGAAGTGCCTTCGCGCGACTGACGTAACGCTCATCCTCGAGCTTCCGCTGCAGCTTCGCGTTCTCCTCGAGCAGGCGCTGAACCTTACGGCTCATCGCGCCGAGCATCTGGATCGCCGAAACGAAGGTGCCGGTGCTGATCGGTCTCGCCAGGACCGTGATGCCGGTGTCGCCGGCACGGTAAAGCACCTGCTGATAGGCTTCCTTCGACACGATGAGAAGGATGCTCATCGCCGGATATTTGACACTCAGATCGAGGATCGACTGAACGCCGGAATCATCCGACAGCGGTGTGTAGATGATCAGGAGATCCGCCCGTTCTTCGGTGAGCGTCTGCTTCACCCGCGCCATGGACGGCTGGAAAGTCACGCGACCGAAGCCAGCGGGCAGTATACCCTTGATCTGGACGGCGATCTTTTCAGATTGAGCCGCGATCAGTACGCTGCTCCTTTGCTCCGTTCTTTCCATGTGAATCTCCCTAAATGTTACTAAAGAATAGTATATGCGTCGAAGTACTCCGCCGGCACGATCGACCGGATGAATTCGGAGCTCTGTGCGTAGGCGGCAGCCTCGTCGAGTGACTGCGGCAGGCGCTTCAGCTGATCCGTGATGGATGCGTCCGCCTTAAACAGGTTCACATCCAGCGGTGCCATCGGCTCGAGTCCGCGCTCGATACCATCGAGGCCGGCGTAGATCAGCAGGGCGAAGGCGAGGTACGGATTCGCCATCGGATCCGGTGAACGAAGCTCGAAACGCTTGAGATCCGAGCGGCTCGCCGGGATACGGATGAGCTGTGAGCGGTTCTGCTCGGACCAGCTCACGAATTTCGGTGCCTTCATGTCACCGAGACGCTCGTAGCTCTCCCGGATCGGATTCAGGAACAGCGTCATCTCACGGATATGCTCGAGGATGCCCGCCATGAAGGCGGCGCTGTGATCGTGACCATCGCGGGACTCCACCGACATGTTGATGTGCATGCCGTTGCCCGGTTTGTCAGCGAGTGGTTTCGGCGAAAAATCAGCCCAGACGCCATCCGATGTTGCGATGGACTTCACCACCCACTTAAAGGTGGAAGCATTGTCCGCCGCAGTGAGCGGATCGGCATAGCGGAAATCAATCTCGTTCTGTCCCGGGCCCATCTCGTGATGACTCGCCTCCGGGCGGATGCCCATGTCGACGAGGGCAAAGCTGATGTCGCGGCGGATGTTCTCACCGTGATCCTCCGGCGCGATGTCCATGTAGGACGCCTGGTCCTGCGGGATCATCGTGCGATTGCCGTCATCGTCGAGCTTGAAAATGTAGAACTCGACCTCGGTGCCGAAGTTCACGTGAATGCCACGATCGGCGGCCTTCTCGACTGCTTGCTTCAGGATCCAGCGGCTGTCTTTCTCGAAGGTCTTCCCATCCGGATACTCGATGTCGCAGAACATTCTGGCAACACGGCCATCGACCGGACGCCACGGCACGATCGACATGGTCGTCGGATCCGGACGAAGGAAGATATCGGAACGGACATCCGCGCCGAAGCCGCACACCGAGCTCGCATCGATGCTGATGCCCTCGCTGAACGCACGCTTCAGCTCATCCGGCATGATCGCGATGTTCTTCTGAACGCCGAACACATCGAAAAAAGCGAGTCTTATAAATTTGACATTCTCCTCTTCCACAAACTCGAGGATGTCTTCATACGAATTCATATCCTTCACCTCAACATCATCATAGGTTTTAAATATTGTATTACTTAAATCGATCATATGTAAACTCGCTTTTCCATCAGAATACAGTACTTTTTACTATAGCTGCCATGCATCCGAAAAATTTAGGGTCTGACCCCATTAAATTTTTATAAACTCATCGACTGGACGAGCTTCTCGAAGCGGGCCATCGCCTCGCGGGTGTTCTCGTGGGTGGAGAAGGCGGTCAGGCGGAAGAACTTCTCGCCGCTCTTTCCGAAGCCGGCACCCGGGGTGCCGACCACGTAGGCTTCGTTCAGGAGCTTATCGAAGAAGCTCCAGCTGTCCATGTCTCCAGGGCACTTGAGCCAGATGTACGGTGAATTCTTGCCACCGGTGTAGTAGATATGGAGACGATCCATCGTTTCGGTGATGATGGAGGCATTGTCCCTGTAGTACTGCAGGTTCTCCTCGATCTCCCGCTCGCCGGCCTCGGTGAAGACGGCCTCCGCACCGCGCTGGGTGATGTAGCTCACGCCGTTGAACTTCGTGGTCTGGCGGCGAAGCCACATCTTGTTGAGGCTCGCGCCCTCGCGCTTCAGGGTGTCCGGCACGACGGTGTAGCCGCAGCGCGTACCGGTGAAGCCGGCCTTCTTCGAGAAGCTGCAGAACTCGATTGCGACGTCACGTGCGCCCGGGATCTCGTAGATGCTGTGCGGCAGGTCGCCGGTCACGAAGCACTCATAGGCGGCATCGAAGAGGAGGATTGCGTTGTTCTCCTGCGCGAAACGTACCCACTTCGTGAGGCCCTCACGGTCATAGACGGCACCGGTCGGGTTGTTCGGGCTGCAGAGGTAAATGATGTCGGCCCGGTACTCTGGTGCCGGAAGCGGCAGGAAGCCGTTCTCTTCGGAAGACATCGCATAGACGATCTTCCGACCGGACATCATGTTGGTGTCGACGTAGACCGGATAGACCGGATCCGTGACGAGCACGGTGTTGTTCTCATCGAAGAGATCCAGGATGTTGCCGAGATCGGACTTTGCGCCGTCCGAGATGAAGATCTCGTCGAGGGCGAGCTCGACGCCGAACTTCTTATAATAAGACTGGATCGCTGTCTTCAGGAAATCGTAGCCCTGCTCCGGACCGTAGCCATGGAAGCTCTCGGCCCGGCCCATCTCCTGCGCCGCCTTCACCATCGCATCGACGACGGTCTTCGGCAGTGGGCGGGTGACATCACCGATGCCCATGCGAATCAGCTGATCGCTGAACTCCGGATGCGCCGACTGCCACTCGCGGATACGACGTGCGATCTCCGCAAAAAGATAGCTCTCATTTAATTTCAGATAGTTTTGATTGATCGTTGCAGACATTTTTATACTCCCCAGCATGAAATGTTGAATTTTCGATATGTATTTTTCAATGGAAAAAGGGCAGAGACTCACTGGTGTAAACCAGGACGCCTTTGCCCTTTTGTTGACATTATAATTTCGGGAACGCGAATGTCAAGAAAACTTTGATTGCAAAAAATTATGGATGCTATTCCAAATCGACGCTTGACAATCTTTTCGCACAGTTTCATAATGTGGAGCATCAATGGACGGCAAAGGTGTCGCGTGTATCGCTACATCTCTGCCGTCTTTTTTCTGTTCAGCTTCCGGCAGTGCGCGACCCGAGTCGTCCCGCCGCCTGTCGATACAGCCCCAGGGCACGCCGACAGGCTTCCGCTGAACATTATTCTATTAGGGAGAGTAACCATATGTGCAGTATTATCGGATTCTGTGACAAGCGCGCACAGTATGAGGTCGTCAAGGCCGCGCTTCTGAAAACCAAATCGAGAGGACCGGACGATACCCGTATCGTCGACACCGGTAACGGCTACCTCGGCTTCAACCGTCTCGCCATCATGGGCCTGACCGACGCCGGCATGCAGCCGTTCGAGCTGGATGGTTCCTATGTGGTCTGCAACGGCGAGATCTACGGTTTCCGCCCGCTGCGTGAGAAGCTCGCGAAGGAAGGCTATACCTTCAAGTCCGATTCTGACTGCGAGATCCTGCTTCCGCTCTGGCGTGAGCTCGGTACCGAGATGTTCCGTATGCTCGACGCGGAGTTCGCGCTCATCATCTACGATGCAGAGGCCAATGACTACATCGCGGCGCGGGATCCGATCGGTATTCGTCCCCTCTACTATGGCACCACCGACGACGGCACGCTGGCATTTGCCTCCGAGCCGAAGAACCTCGTGGGTCTCTGCCATGAAATCAAGCCATTTCCACCAGGACACTACTATAAGGATGGCCAGTTCGTCTGCTATCACGATCTGTCCGTGGTGCACAAATACAACACGCACGACGATCTCGAGGAGATCGCCCACAACATCCACGATCTTCTCGTCGAGGGTGTGAAGAAGCGTCTCGACGCGGACGCACCGGTCGGCTTCCTGCTTTCCGGTGGTCTCGACTCCTCGCTCGTCTGTGCGATCTCTCAGAAGCTTCTGAAGAAGCCGATCGAGACCTACGCCATCGGTATGGATGTCGATGCGATCGACCTCAAGTATGCACGTGAGGTTGCGGACTACATCGGCGCAAACCATCACGAGGTCATCATGTCCCGTGAGGATGTCCTGGCCGCCCTTCGGGAGGTCATCGCCACCCTCGGAACCTACGATATCACCACCATCCGTGCTTCCATCGGCATGTATCTCTGCTGCAAGGCGATCCACGAGCAGTCTGATGTCCGTGTACTCCTGACCGGTGAGATCTCCGACGAGCTGTTCGGCTACAAGTACACCGATTTCGCACCGAGCGCCGAGGAATTTCAGAAGGAAGCCGAGAAGCGTATCCGCGAGCTGCACATGTACGATGTGCTTCGTGCCGACCGCTGCATCAGCGTAAACTCTCTCGAGGCACGCGTACCGTTCGGAGACATTGACTTCGTCGACTACGTGATGCACATCGATCCGGAAAAGAAGCTGAACCACTACCATAAGGGCAAGTATCTCCTTCGCCACGCGTTCGAAGCCGATCATCTCCTGCCGGAGGACATCCTCATGCGTGAGAAGGCCGCCTTCTCCGACGCCGTCGGTCACTCCATGAAGGATGACCTCGCGGAGTTCGCCGAGAAGCAGTATACCGACGCGGAATTCGAGGAGAAGCTTCAGAAATACACGCACGCGACGCCGTTCACGAAGGAGTCGCTCCTCTACCGCGAAATCTTCGAAGAGTACTATCCGGGACAGTCCCAGATGGTCACCGACTTCTGGATGCCGAACAGGACCTGGCCTGGATGCGCCGTCAACGACCCATCCGCCCGCGTCCTCTCAAACTACGGCGATTCCGGAAAATAATCCGATGGTTAACGGCCTACGCCGTATTAACCTATACTCCCTAAGGCAAACGACCTGTCCCTCGCGGGGCAGGTCGTTTGCTGTCTGGAAATAAGGGGCGGCTCTTGCCTGAAGTCATGTCAGTGGCTGCCTTTCAGATTTTAATCAGCCTGGTCAAAAAAGAGCTGGTGTACTATGCACCAGCTCCTGTTGGATCCTTTTGATTATTCTTCCGTGATCGTTGCGGTGGCTTCTGCTTCCTCGGCTTCTTCCTTTACGGCAGTTGCCTCGTCTACAGCGGCCTTCGTAGCGTCTGCTGCAGTCTCGTCCTTCGCAGGCTCCTCTGCCGTCGGCTCGGCGTCCTTCCCGGTCACTTCTGTCTTCGCGTCTGCATCATCCGCATCCGTCGTGAAGAACTCTACCTCGACGTCGCCGTCATCCTCTGGCTCGATGTCGGTGTCCTCCGCCTTTTCCACAGCCTCATCCTTCACCTCTTCGGTATCTGACTTTGCGTCCTCGTCATCTACATATGGATACGAGATGTGCTCGACGTTCTCATCGACGACATCGTCATCCTCGTCGCAGCTTCCGAGCTTCTCATCGAGGGCTTCCTTTACGGTCTTGTATGCGTCCTTGCTTGCATCGACCGCAAGGTTCTTCGCATCGACAGCGAGGTTCTTTGCGGCTACACCGATGTCCTTCGCTGCGGTCTTGAAATCTTCCTTCGTCTGGCTGTTCTTCAGCGTCGTGTAGGATCTCTTCGCGGAGTCCTTCACCTCAGAAGCGGACTCGAGCACATCCGTGAAGTCCTGATCGACCTCCTCGGAAAACTTCTCATACTTATAGAGATAGGATACAGCGGCGGCAACACCACCGACCAGTGCAGCGAATCCGACGAGACCACCTAAACCTTTTTTCTTGCCCATAACGATATCCTCCATCCGGGCCGCTTCCGGCCCGTTTCTTCATTTCGGTGTCTTCCGTATCTGAATCAATCTATCGATACTACACTCAGGCACCACCAGTCCATCTTTCATTGTATCGCTCAGAATTTACAAATTCGATACTGCTATCATACCACGATTTCGCTGATATATATATACCTGCATCGTAGCTACAGATGTTCGAATTTCGTAAGGGGGTCTGACCCCATAAACTCAGGCCTGGGTCGGGAGCTTGAAACTGGACTTCAGGCCGACGATGCGGTTGTAGACCGGGTGGCCTTCGGTGGAGTCCTTACTGTCGACGCAGAAAAAGCCGTTTCGTACGAACTGGAAGCTGTCGTATGCCTTCACGTCCATGAGCTCCGGCTCGACCATGCAGTTCTCTACAACGGTGAGGGAGTTCGGGTTGAAGTTCAGGGTGCCATCCTCGTTCAGCTTGCCCTTCTCTTCGTCGATCAGCTGCTCATACAGACGGACGGTCACCTGACCTGCGGTCGGAGCATTGACCCAGTGGATCGTGCCCTTCACCTTACGTCCCGTGAAGCCGGAGCCCGACTTGGTTTCCGGATCATAGGTGCAGTGAACGACGGTCACCTTTCCATCAGCGTCGGTCTCGTAGGAGGTCGCCTTTACGAAATATGCGGACATGAGGCGCACCTCGTTGTCGACATAGAGCCGCTTATACTTCTTCGGCGGATCGATCATGAAGTCGTCGCGCTCGATGTAAAGCTCGCGGGAGAACGGAACCTGACGGCTGCCGAGCGCCTCATTCTCGAGGTTATTCGGCACCTCGAGCATCTCGGTCTGACCCTCCGGATAGTTGTCGATCACCAGCTTGATCGGGTCAATGACGGCCATCATACGCTTATCCTTCAGCTTCAGGTCCTCGCGGATACAGTACTCGAGGAGACTGATATCGCAGCTGGAGTTCGCCTTCGAGATACCGCTCAGGGTGACAAACTGACGGAGGGACTCCGGTGTGTAGCCACGACGGCGAAGAGCTGCGATGGTGACGAGACGTGGATCGTCCCAGCCATCTACGACGCCATCCTCTACCAGCTTCTTGATGTAACGCTTACCGGTGACAACATTGGTCAGATACAGCTTCGCGAACTCAATCTGGCGAGGCGGGTGCGGGAAATCACAGTTCTTAACAACCCAGTCATAGAGCGGGCGATGATCCTCGAACTCCAGTGTGCAGAGGGAATGTGTGATGCCCTCTACGGCGTCCTCGATCGGGTGTGCGAAATCGTACATCGGGTAGATGCACCACTTGTCACCGGTGTTGTGGTGATGCATGTGGGCTACACGGTAGATAATCGGGTCACGCATGTTCAGGTTCGGGGATGCCATGTCGATCTTCGCACGAAGGGTCAGGGTACCGTCTGCGTACTTGCCGTCCTTCATGTCCTGGAAGAGCTGAAGGTTCTCTTTGATCGGACGGTTACGGTTCGGGGACTCCTTTCCAGGGTTCGTGAAGTCGCCACGGTACTCGGTGATCTGCTCTGCGGTGAGATCATCGACGAAGGCGAGGCCCTTCTTAATCAGAAGGAGGGCCTTCTCATACATGATATCGAAGTAATCGGATGCGAAGAAGATGCGGTCCTCGAAGTCGGCACCGAGCCACTTTACATCTCGCTCGATAGCCTCGACGAATTCGGTCTTCTCCTTCATCGGGTTCGTGTCATCGAAGCGGAGGTTAAACTGTCCATGGTACTCCTGCGCCATTCCGGAATTCAGAATGATCGACTTCGCATGGCCGATGTGCAGATAACCGTTCGGCTCCGGTGGGAATCGTGTATGTACGTGGTCATAAACGCCCTCGGCAAGATCCTTCTCGATCTCACGCTCGATGAAATGCTTCGACTCTGGAGCCTTCTCCTCCAGCACGCCGTTCTCGTTTCTTGTTTCCATAGACATAGTATAGCCTCCTAAAAATGAAGTACCCAAAATTATAGCATATCGGGGTGCTGTTATACAAGGGGATATACGGGAAGTGAGTCGGAGGGCCTAGTGCCGGACGTAACAGTTAAGGTAGTGGGACCCGGAGGGGCGGAAACGGAGGCACAGTACTCCGAGACCGGTGAAATCTAAGCCGGGTCCCCTCAGCCGAACTGTTACTACTGTTCGGCTTTTTCCGGGAAGTGTGCTAAACTGATTCTACATGCGAAATTATTGAAATGGGGTTTATGAATATGGAAATTACGAAGGAACTCAAATGGCGGGTGCTGAACCACCTCTACCTCGGCTACATCCTGAGCGGTGCGGTCATCACGATTTTCGGAGCGATCCTGCCGCATCTCATCGAGGAGGAGCGGCTGAATTACGCGGTCGCGGGCGGCCTCATCAGCATCCTCGCGATCGGCAATTTCTGCGCCTCCATCATCTATCCGCTCGCGAAGCGCCACTTCTCGCATCGTGCGGTCGTGGTCGCTATCACCGGCTTTTCGCCGATCCTCATGTTCCTCCTGACGATCCATCCGCCGGTCTACTTCATGTACGTGCTGGTGTTCGCCCTCGGCATCACGAAGGGCACCGTCACGATCATCAATAACCTCGCGATGAATGTCGCGACGAACAGCTCGACGAAGTACCTGAACATCCTGCACACCACCTTCGCCGTCGGAGCCTTCGCAAGCCCCTTCATCATGGCCGCGCTCCTCGCCCTAGGCTTCCCATGGCGCATCATCATGTACATCCTCTGCGTCTCCGGCGCGATCTTCCCGCTGAACTACTGGACCATGGACTACCGGATGCTCGAGAAGCCGCAGCCGTCCGCGGCCAATGCAGGCGACCACCGCGCAGCTGGCTGCAGCGCAGCGGAACCGGCAGGCACCACGCCGAGATCCGCTGCCACTACATCATCCGCGGGCGCGGCCGACAGCACAGCAGCGGCTGCCGACGCAGCGCAGGGTGGTGATGGCAGTAGCGCCGGATGCATTGAACAGGGCCAGGCGACCGGCGCGCCGAATCTTCAGGCGCTGCTCACGAACCGGAGCTTTCTGATCATCACCTTCATCATGTTCATGTACGTCGGCTTCGAGAACACCGTGAACGGCTGGTTCGTCACCTACCTGAAGGACACCGGCGTCATGACGAGCGCGCTCGCCACCGCGATGGTCTCCGTCACCTGGATCATGATGATGGCCGGGCGCATGGGTACCGCGCAGCTCCTCCAGAACGTAAATAAATGTCAGATCATCCTCGTGAGCGCCCTCATCGACTTCGTCGCCATCGTGCTCCTCGTGAACACCCATACGGCGACGATGGCCGCCGTCATCATCGCCATCCTCGGCCTCGGCATGAGCGCCATCTACCCGACCACCGTCGCGGCCGCCGGCCCAATCATCGAGGGCTCCACCATGGGCCTTTCACTCCTCACCGGCATCAGCGCCATCGGCGGCATCGTCGTCCCGCAGATCATCGGCATCCTCGCGGACCAAGTCGGCATCGCCGGCGCCATGGTCACCGTCGTCCTCACCGTCGGTATCATGCTCGCGCTCTCGATCCTCGCCGTCCTCCGTGACCGGAGAGGACTCATGGGGTGAGCATATGAATGGTCTTTTCATTACAGCCTATAGAACCTGGATGCCAGATCTGTTTTCCACTATTTCATGATGCCATTTCCGCAGGCATGCGACACTTAACGTGCCAGCAGAAGATCAGCCGGGTGAGTTTTCACTCGGCTGATTTTCTGCTGTAGAAAACCCGGAGGGCAGACGCGTTCGGCACCGATTCCTGCAGCCACGATGATGTCCGCCACTAAAAAAGATCCCGGAGAGTCGGCGCTTCTGGCGTCCGCCCTCCGGGATTTTTTTCATTCTAAAGTTTATGCGCCGATGCCGACGAGGAGATCCGGCAGGATGCCGTCATTCTCGGTCCACATCTGGGTGATCTGCGACTCGTCCACCGGTGAGGTGCCACGGCCGAGCTCGATCGTCACGGATGGGATATCGAGCTTCTGTACGGCCCAGTCCTTGAAGCCCGCGGCGTCCGTCTGTGACCAGGTATCCGAGATGGTATACCCCGTGTTCTGATGGACGACATTGGCCAGATACTGGCCCTTCGCCTTATAGTTTCCGGTCTCGCCGAAATACCAGTAAATCACGCGGCCCTGCGTGTGGTAGCTGATCGTGTAGTCCGGCATGAGCTGGCGGCAGAGGTTCGCGAGCGCCTTCGACTCGACCTCACTCTCCGGCCCCGTGCCCTTATAGAACATGTTCGACGGGTGATCGACCTTCGGGGTCGCCTCCTGCCAGAACGCGTCGAAGTTACGGTTCAGGTTGACGCCGTTGATGTTGTTCTTCCACTTGCGAAGGTAGGCGGCGAGGTCCGTCACCTGATCCTGCGCAGCCATGCTCATGACCATCGTCTTCGTGGCCTGCGTGTTCAGCCCATCGATGCCGCTCTGCACGAGCGTGATGCCGTCCGGGTTCACCATCGGTACGAAGTGGATGCAGGTGTTCTGAAGCAGCGTCGCGACGGACTGTCCATGGTAGAGCCAGCCGTTCTGCTGCATCTCGAGCAGCGCCACGATCTCCCGCATCACGACCTGGGAGCTGATGTACTCACGTGCGTGAATGCCGCCGTGCACGAGGATCTTATGCGGGGCGGACGGGTTTCCGACCACCACGTGGTAGAGCTGCCGGCCGTCGATTGTGTTCCCGAGGACATCCATCTGCATCTGCGGATAGGTCGCCTTCAGGATATTGAGGTCGACCTGCATCTCCTGGTAAGTGTAGGTGCCGACGTTGCTGCAGTAGTAGCCCGCCGGGAGCGGTACGGTACTGAGTGCGTTCAGGACATTGGAGCTGCCACTGGTCGATGTACCGCTGCCGAACAACTGATTGAGACTGCTGGCGCTGCTGCCCGTCGTGCCAGGAACCATCGGTCCGAAGCTCGTCATGCCGATACTGTCGGCCGGTGTACCTGCACTGCTACCACTGCTGTTCACCAGCGCATGTGTCGTGTCGGTGCTGCCCGCCGCCGTGATGGCCTGCATCGTGGATGCATTGACCGACGCCAGGGTTTCAGAGGTCGCTGCCCCCGCACCACCGATCGTCGCCTGCGTCGTACCGCTCTGATTCGTGCTGCCAGCGCTGGCTGTCGTACCCTCCAGTGCGCCCGTTACTTCGACGATCCCTGTGCTGCTTTCGCTGCCACTCGTGCCGGTCGCCCCCGCACTGTAGTTTGCGCCACTGGTCTCCGCACTCGCCACGATCGGCGTCACGCCCGACGCAATCGTCCCGGCATATGCCGTCGTGCTGAGGCTCGCCATCATTGACATCGCCATCGCAGCCGCGACGACGGATCTCCTATTTGACATCGCCGCCGCAGCCGCGACGACGGATTTCTTCTTTATCATAATGTATTGTCTCCTCGATTATAAGAAAACTGATTTTCACTCAACTTTCTGATTATACCGAATTCGCTTTTTCATGTGAATGGTCAATTTTTTTAAAATAATCTGTCAGAAGTGGGACTTTCTTCCTTTGAAGCATAGAATTTTCCTGTACTTGGCATTATATTGTTGACAGCCTGAACATTTCCGTAAGAAGCAGTTTGATCCCAGAAATCTCTATATGATATTTTTTAAATCGACCGAAATAATATAATCATCTGAAAAGCAAGGAGAAAGCCATGATGAGAACAGACACACCGGACAAAAAGACGCTGAAAAAGGCCACGTGGCGCACCTACCTGCTCGTGCTGCTCCTCGATCTGCTGGCGCTCGCCGCGAATCAGCTGGCAGCCCGCTCCTCTGCCTTTGCCAATGCCTACTCCCACTACGTTTATCGCGTGCTGAGTCTCGGCATCGGCTCCGTAATGGGGCTGCTGCCCTTCTCCGTGGTGGAGCTGCTGCTCTACGCGACGATTCTCTTCGTGCTCTTCGATTTCGTGAAGCAGCTCCGCCGCGCCATCCGCGCCACCGTCGAATGTCTTCGTCCTGCGCCAGTCTCCCAGGCACTGACAATCCGTGCGTCGCAGGCTTCCCTGGCACATGCCGAAGCATTCACAAATCCTAAAGACGCCACCAGCGGCAGCGCTGAAACGCAGTCGGATGAACCGCAGCAGCATACCGGCGCAGCCTGCCCGACGCATCTTCTCGCCGCCGTCGCCCGCCCACTGCTCCGCTTCCTCGGCCACCTTTTCCTCATCCTGTCCGCGCTGCTCGTGCTCTACGTCTTCCTCTGCGGCATCAACTACCACCGCACGAGCTTCTCTGAGGAGGCCGGTCTCAGCGTAACGATCGACGCGCACGGCACGGTCTACGACGAAGCAGACCTCATCGCGCTCTGCGACTACCTCGTCACAGAAATGAACGACACGGAGGCGCAGCTTGATGTTACCTACATTGGCCAGACCTCGGAGACGCCGAAGCCGTCCGCCGCCTGGCTGTGGCACGCGGGACGCACGGGGCAGCGCGCGATGGAGAAGCTCGGCCAGCGCTACCGCCGCCTGTCTGGCCACTACCCGTACCCGAAGCCGATCCTCAACACCTGGATCCTCAGCGTCCAGCAGACCACCGGCGTCTACTCGCCGTTTACCGTCGAAGCAAACTACAACCGCGACATCGCCTACTACGACATCCCGTTCACCATCTGCCACGAGCTTTCCCACCTCCGCGGCTACATGCAGGAGGAGGAAGCAAACTTCATCGGCGTGCTGGCGACGATCGGCGCGGACGATCTCTACTTCAACTACTCAGGCTATGTCTCCGCCTGGGTATACGCGGGCAATGCACTCGCCCGGATCGACAGCACCGCCTTCGCCACGCTGTATGCCCGGATCAATGCGCGCACCCGCCAGGACATGCTCTACAACAACGCCTACTGGCAGCAGTTCGAGGGAAAGCCAGCCGAAGCGCATGAGCAGCTGAACGACGCCTACCTGAAGATGCAGGGCCAGGCGTCCGGCGTCCGCAGCTATGGGCACGTGACAGACCTCATGCTCGAATACTTCGCAAAGAACGGGACGCTGACACAATGTAACAGTTCAGCCGTAGCTCGGCGGACAGCAGACTAGACACGCAACGCACTATTTAAAAATCGTGTATATGAATTTTTCTGTAGAAATCGAAAATCTCTATGTGAAATAGACACGGATGGCGTCATCCTGAAATCGTGTATATATTTTTTGAGTTTGACAAGTGAAATCAGAGTCAGATTTCGATTTCTATAGACACGATTTCCGAATCAGCCTTTCAATGTATATTTTTTCGTCTGATCTCACCCCAGAAGCTTTAAAAACATATACACGATTTTGAAATCGGTCTTTCAGTGTATATTCTTCATATAAACTTATAAATGATTTTCCAGCCCCAGGAAGCCTTCAGCATGAGCTATAACTGATTTTCCAGAAACTGAAGGAAGCTCTTCGCGGCGTCCTGTCGCTCTGATTTTACAGCGAAGCCAAAGATCGGCGTGGTTTTCTGATACAGCGCGTTTTCCTTAAGCCATGGGGCGTCCGCGAGGACGATGCCGACCGGAATCGGTGTCTGCATCTTCGCCGGGTCCGGCATCACGAAATCCTCGCGCGGCTGCACGGTTGCGAGCCCCATCAGGTTCGCCGCAAATGCGGACATCTCATCGAGCGCCTCGGAGGTCGTGTTTCCAGATGCTGCCGCGCCGGTGCTCTGCTCTACACCTGTCTCGCTTTTGATATCCGCTTCAGACGCCAGCCGAGTATCGCCTGCAGTGGTGCTGCTACTCTGCTCCGCATCTGTCTGACTTCCAGAAGTCTCCTCGGCAGCTGCCGCCTGCTCATCCGAAGCGGCCGGCGCACTGATCTCAGCATTGGCGTCCGAAGAAGCATCCGCCTTCCGAAGCGTGTCGCTGTTCGCGATGGTTTCGTCGGCACCGAGGCTCATCTCCTCGAGATCGCCGTAGTCCGTCTGGTCGAGAAGCTCCTGCAGGTGCTGGTCGATATAGTAAACCTGACCCGCTGCCTCATACGCCGCGAGGGTCTCGTCATCCAGCACATCGCGGAGGTCGACGAAGGAGCCGTTCAGCGCGTAGTAGGTGAAGACGCCCGGGTCCGCGACCATCACATCGATCTCGTGCGACTGGTAGAGCGCCGCGATCTTCGCATTCTGCGCCATCGAAAACTGACTCTGGTCGTTTGGATTGAAGGTCGCGGAGGTGTCGACGAGAATCTTCTGCTTCGTGTCATCGAGCCCAGCCGCCTCGGCGAAGGCCGCCCCCGCGGCTTCATCTGCCTGACCGGAGAGGTCCGTGCCGCCGGCATTGAGCAGCATCGCATAGAAGCCCGTCGGCTTGTTGTGGAGGATGGTCGAGCCGACCGACCACACGAGCCCGACCAGCACCACCACGCCGAGAATCCAGAACTTATAATAGTCGAAAATGTACTGCAGCTTCTCTCCGAAACTCAGCCGGCTCAGCTTCTTCTTTTCTTTCTTCAGATCATCACGTAATGCCATTTGTTCTCCTAACCCGAACTGTCACAAAAATTAGTATATATTTTAACAGAATGCTGTCGAAATATCCACTTTACGCGCCCATCAATCTGTTCTATAGTTTTATGTAGTTACTGTTCAAACTAGTGAAGTCAAGGCATGACTCGGTTGACAGTAGCTTTATGTAAACTATGTAGTCGCAGTTTTCGTACGATGAACCGTTCCGTTTCCCTCATCCGGATACGCCGGATCCATCTACCGGATTCTGCCATACTACACAACACATGTTTCGCAGAGTAGACGCACGAGCGTACAGTGCCTTCCGAACGGGGAGTTTGTCGGGAGGACGAAGCCGGTTTTCCGGCGCGGTTCGGGTGTCGCATCCCGCTGCAGTGAAGATTAGATACTAACCTTCTTTGTAGTCAGGGGCTGCAAAGGAGGTATTTTTATGCAGAAATTCACTACAAAAACCATCGTATCCCTTTCAGTTCTTGTCGCTCTCCAGATCGTTCTGACAAGATTCTGTTCCTTCAGCGCATGGAACGTTCGCATCGGCTTCGGCTTCGTGGCCCTCGTCATCGCCGCGGTCGTGCACGGTCCGGTTGCCGCTGCCCTCGTCGGTGGTCTCGGCGATATGATCGGCGCCATCGCATTCCCGACCGGCTCCTACTTCCCGGGCTTCACGCTGACCCAAGTGCTCATGGGCCTGTCCTTCGGCCTCGCGCTGTACCGGAAGCCGCTTCATGTGTCCGACGCCAATGCCGTCGACCCGCACGCAGATGATTCTGCCGCCAGCGCACTGGATGCCGCTGCATCCTCGGTGCTGAACGCCGCGCTTCCGCTGCCGGTTCGTGCGACCTTCGCGGTGCTCTTTAACCAGCTGGTGCTGAGCCTTCTCATGAACACGCTCTGGATCTCCATCCTCTACGGCTCCAGCTTCACCGGCCTCCTCACGACGAGAGTCATGCAGGCGGCGGTCACCGCGCCGATTCAGATCGCCGTAGTGCTCACCATCGCCGGGATTCTGCGCCGCCGCGATATCCAGCAGGTGCTTGCTGCGTAATTTACTACTGATTCTTAAACTTTCGGCACCGTGGGTGAAGCGATGTGCTTCACCCCGGTGCCGATTATGCTATACTGTGGCATGAACTAAAACACAAATGAAGAAAGAAGACAACATGGACTGGAATGAAGCCATCGCGCTCCTTCACGGGGCGAACTGGAAACATACGAAGATCGGACTCGAGCGGATGCGGGATTTTATGCACGCGCTCGGTGACCCTCAAGAGAAGCTCCGCTATGTGCACATCGCCGGCACGAACGGCAAGGGCTCGGCCTGTGTCATGACCCAGTCGATTCTGACGGCGGCGGGTTTCCGTACCGGTCTCTATATCTCGCCGCACCTCGACCAGTTTAACGAGCGCATCTCGATCGATGGCGAGACGATTTCGGATGCGGATCTCCGCCGGCTTGCTGCCCGTGTGCGTGCAACCGCGGAGACCCTCGGCGAGGAGCCGACGGACTTCGAGATGATCACTGCGATGGCCTTCTGCTACTTCGAGGAGCAGCACTGCGATCTCGTCGTCCTCGAGGTCGGCATGGGTGGCCGCCTCGATGCAACGAACGTCATCTCCCATCCGGAGGTCTGCGCGATCATGCACATCGGCCTTGATCACACCGAATTCCTCGGAGACACCGTCGAGCAGGTCGCCGCCGAGAAAGCAGGTATCCTGAAACCCGGTGCCGACTGCGTCCTCTACTACCAGCTCCCGGACGTCATGGACGTCGTGCAGCAGCGCTTCGCAGACGTGAACCCAGACGCAGCTGCTCGCCTCGTCACCACGGATCCGACGGCTTTCACCGCCCGGGCGCGGACGATCGACGGGCAGGTCTTCGACTACCGCGCTCGCCAGCATCTCCGGATCCAGCTGCTCGGAAACTACCAGATGGAAAACGCGATGGCTGTGCTCGACATCATCGACTGCCTGATCCGCCGCGGCTTGGGCATCACGGAGAACGCCATCCGTGCCGGTCTCGCCCAGGCTACCTGGCCGGGCCGCTTCGAGGTTCTCTCGCGGGAACCGCTTCTCATCGTCGATGGCGCCCACAACCCGAACGGCGTCGAAGCCCTCGTCGACACGATCCGCGCTTACTTCCCGAACCAGAAAATCAACTTCGTCATGGGCGTCATGAAGGATAAGGACTACCATACCATGCTCCGCCTCATCGCCCCGTACGCTGCCCGCTTCATCACCGAACTCCCGGACGCGCACCGCGCTCTTCGGCCGGAACAGCTTAAATCCGAGATCCGCGCGTACTTCGACGGCCCGGTCGAAACCGCTGACTCCGTCACCGCCGCTGTACAGCGCGCGATGGAAATCGCAGGCGATTCCAGGGACACTTGCTGCACCGGTGACGGCACCGTGCGGAGCGAGATAGCTATTGCGGACGATCGCATTGACGAAATCCATATGGACAGACGGCCGATCACCATCTGCTTCGGCTCCTTGTATCAAGTCGCCGAGATACGGAATTACTTCATTAGCTCCAGCAGATCGACCAGCAATGTATAAGCCGTTCCTCAACGATATTGATTATGTTTGAATAGACGACTACCAATGGTAGTCCCTCAAAAAGTATGATAATTCAAAAAAACGGAAGGCTGCACACAACAGCCTTCCCAAAAGCAATCGGATTAAATTCCTACATTTTTTTAAGCATCTCCACGAACTCATCCATCGGATACGCACCCTCGATTATGAAGATCCTTGTCTTGGAATACCATATAATAACGATACTTAGGCCCTGCCAGATTCTGCCATGCTCTTCCCAAGCGAATCTTCTGCTTCGTTTCGCTATTCTCCAGATGGTCTCCTTCCTATAATTTCAAGCCCCAAATCCTTGATTTAACAGTGATAAGGAACTAATTTACTTATCACCTGTTAGCTGACAGTTTCCGGGGTGCATACGGACAAATCCCGTCTGATTTCTAACAGGAAGTCAGATGGGATTTTCGCTTTATATCACGAATTATGGAGGACATACCATGAAAACCTTAATATCTTGTGCCTACAATATGGATAATTGCTGTGTGGAACTGAAGTTCACCGATGGCAGCATAATTGCTATTGATACAATCGCTGTTGAGAACGAAGTTGCCCGTAATATGTACGAGCGCTCAGAGCTGGATTATCTTATCTACAATGACCCGATTGGGTATGCAGACCTTATCTTAAACGGCGATCCCGAAATATATCTAAAAACTGTCACAGAGTATAATATTTTGGATAACTGAAAATAGCCGCCCACAAGATTTTTTAGTCCTGCGGGCGGTTTAATAATTTCTAATCCTATATTATCCCTTGATATGTTAGATAATGAAATATTCCATCTTGAGCTACATGACCACAGATATCGCTTGCGATAGCCTTTAACTGTGAGGAAGCGTTTTCCATAGCAACACCATTTCCCACCGCTTCCAGCATTTCAATGTCATTGTTGCCATCGCCAAATGCCATAGCTTCAGATTTATCTAAGCGATAATGTTCCAGGATTTTCTGGATGCCTCTTCCTTTGCCGCCGTCCACTGGAATAATGTCCACGGCACGATCCCACCAGGCAGTGATCTTCGCTCTGTTGACTCCATCCAATATGGCAGGATAATCTGCTTCCCGGCAGCTCAACATGATCTGATAGATTTCCTCCCGGCTTACGGACTCAAAATTTTCTGCTACAGTCAGCTTCAAATGGGCAAAGGAATAGTATTCTGCCAAATCTTCATCGGTGCCATTGGCAGCAAGCCGATTCCTCGTGGCAATGGAAACAGGTCTGCTAATGGCTGTGGCATTTTGAATGATCCGCTGTACATTATCGGCGCAGATTGGATTACTGAAAATTGTTCCGGATTGGTCATAGCAGTAGGAACCGTTGAATGTCAAATAAGCGTCGAAGTTCACACCATCAAATTTCGGTAGGCTGATGGGTGAACGCCCAGTTGCGATACACAGCTTAATTCCCTTGGCTTTCAGGCGTTGCAAGGCTTCAATGGTTTTGGCAGAGATCTGCTTTGTCTGCATATCAATAAGCGTGCCGTCAATATCAAAGAAAATGATTTTAATATGCTTCATTCGTTCCTTTCTCCATCTATATCAGACTTGTTTACTGTAGCAAATAATATCAATGTGCCAATTCCTGTCATTATAATACCAGCAACCAAAATAGTATTCACACCAAACCCAAGAAGCTGTCCGACAACGAAATTACCGACAGAGCAACCAAGAGCATAAGCTGCTGTGCTGAATGCCTGTCCCTTGACCATGTCAGCGGGGCGAACCTTGGCACCAGCATAGTAAACCTGTGCTGGATGCATGAAGCTGTAGGATGTGATATGAAGTAACTGCAACAGGTAAATCGTGGTAATATCCTTGGCAAAATATAGACATACTGCCCGAAAAAGGAAAGACACAGCAGCGATCTTCAGTAGATTAGTATCCTTAATTTTACTCCGAACCTTGTCGAAGAAGAAAATCATCGGAAATGTTACCATGGCAGAAATACACAGAGCCGTTCCCACATGGCTGCTGTCGCCGCCCAGAGAACCCATAATGGCGATCATATAGTTTTCCGTCATTGCAAGGAACATCCCAAGGAATGCGATGCCCAATAGGGAAACGCAATACCAGCGATACCGGGAGAAGAGTTGATGGATGGAGCAGTTTACCTGTTTTTTCTTCTATTCAGACCGGGCTTTTTGAATTTTGGGATAGCCCACCAAGGTCAGAATATAGAAAACTCTAAAAGCGAGCAATAACAGGAGCATCCATGCTGCACCCAACTTTGCAATGATGAAACCAATCGCAAAACTGGATATGGCTGTGGCAGCAGAGCCGATACCACGGGCGGTACCGTAATTGATGAGATAGCCTGCACCGTTGTATGCAACACTCAATGCGTTTAACAGCGGCACTATCACATCACTACTCCACACGCCGCCCATATAGAAAACGGCGGTCAGTATCAACGGCAATCCATTTACCAACTGCAAGGAAAAACAGATACAACATAGGGCAGAGAACAAAATTAGCATCTTAGTCAGAAGAAATCGTTCTGCCCGATCCGCAAAAGCTGCCAGAATTGGCTGAGTCAGACAGGAAATCAATCCAGCTAATGCCAACATTAGACCGACCATTGCCGAGGGAACACCTTGATTCAAAAGATAGGTAGTCGCAAAAGCGGCGGCACCAGAGGAAGCTGCCCAATATGTAAATTGAGTGATACTGTATCGTAAGGTCAGATTTTTTATAAGTACTGCCTCAGGAACGAAAGCTGTTTTCCACCACACCGGGCAGACAGTCGTAGATGGAGCAGCCCATGATCCTTTCAAAATGGTCGCGGATCTCCAGAACCGCCCGCCAGCGATCCAGGGTCGCGGGATGAAGACCATAGCGGAGGGCCACATCCACAAACCGCTTTTCCAGCAGACAGAAGCCAGTGGGCAGAGCCAGGGCATCGCACAGCTGCACCAGACGGTCATAGTCATCATAGACCGCATCCGCTACAAACCGGGCAAGAAAGTCCTTGTCCCCATCCGGCATGTCGAAAACGCCGATGGAGGAGGAAATGTCCTTGACCATAAAGGCATGGGAGATACAAATCTGTGCGGCCTTTTCCCATCCACGCTTCATACAGTACCGATAGCCGTCAATCAGATGGCGTTCGGAACTGACACCTGCGTGTCTGCCGATGTCATGCAGAATGCCGTAGGTATAGGCTGTGTCTGTGTCCAGAATAGAGCATCGTTTTGCAATATTTTCACAAGCGAGAGCAACATACCAGCTATGGTCTGCCCAAGGGCCGGGATTGGCTTTGTAGGCATCCTCCAATGCTTTTTCTGCAATACCTCGTGTCAGCAACATAATAATATCCCTCCTGTATGTAAAAAGCGGGGCTGGCTTTCACCAATCCCCCAGAGAATTAAGGAGAAACGGGAAGTGGGCCTTTCCTTTCCTATGCTGGCAGTATAATGGATATTTGGCACAAATACTATATTATTTGTGCGTATTACTATTACGATCGTGCCATTCTTTGCGAAACAGTGCAGGAGTACAGTTGAAATGAGCTTTGAAAAGTTTTCCAAAATAGCTGCTGGAACCCAAGCCACAAGTATAAGCAATCTGCGTAATAGAGGCATCCTTTTCGACTAATTGCTGATATGCTTTCCGCAGGCGATATTCTGTCATGTATTCCAATGGACTTATATGTAAGTTCTCCCGAAACAGTCGGAAACAAACCCGCTTGCTGATATTTGCTTCCTTTGCAAGCTGATCTACAGAAATTGTTTCTGCAAAATTGGTGTGAATATATCGCATCATGGTTTTCAGCTTTTCATTGGCATAATTGTTGGGAGATGCTGATGCCATGGAAGGACGAACGATATCTAAGAGAGCAAGCCAAATTTCTGTAAGTTGCTGTCGCAGTTCAAACTCATAGCCCCAACTATCTTCATTCAGGTCAAATGCGGAACGAATCTTCTGTAGAATTTTGTTTTGCTTTACATCATCAGAAAAAAGAGGAATCATTTCAACACCAGATTCGGTGGTCAACGGACGAATGTATTTTCCCTCAATTTGCTCCATCTGTCTGCCAGATAATAGTTCTGGCTCAAACAGATGTAAGAGTTGTATTGTTGCATTCCCAGAGGGGACAACCTTGGAACTATGCAGGACATTGGAGTTCACAAAACCACCAGAACCGGCAGGAAACACCCATTTTCCATTTGGAGTGGTATATTCTAATGTTCCGCTTTCCATGTAGAATAATTCTACCGTACGATGCCAATGCCAAGGTACGGCTGGCTCAATGTACTTTTCCAGTTCTGCACGGGATGCAATGTAGGGAAAATCCTGTAAAAAGCCGGGGAGTAATTCTTCACCGGTTTCATAGATCAATTTGATTTCCTGTACGCTACGCATCATTTTCCCTCCTTGCATTTTTGTACCACCACGGCAGTTCTAACCACACATTATCCAGGGCAAGTGCTTCAGTGGATTTTGCTCTGCTCTCAGATAGATGGAAGTGCTTTGCTGTTTCATTCAGCGGATGGTATACATCATCCTCAAAGCCGAAGCGATACCAGAGATATGCTCGTTCACGGCGGTCAATCCGTTGGAGTGCAGTGTGGATTTCTTCGTGAGTTTCTTTTGCAATATATACTGCTCCGGATTTTTCGCTTTGGAATTAGCGATAAATTCGTGTTTTCCTTCCTATAATTTCAAGCCCCAAATCCTTCCTTCTACTGCGCTCTTCCCTTCTCCATATCCATCAATCACACGCTTGACACTTTCTGCTGTGATGGTATCAGCATAATCGCCCAATTCGATCAGGATGAATTTACGATGACTTTTATCTTCCTTATTTCTGTTAAGCACGGCGTGCGCCGTTGTTCCAGAACCTGCAAATGAGTCTAAAATAATATCTCCATCTGATGAAGCCATCTGATGAAGCCATCTGAATGATTCGACTAATCAAACGTACTGGCTTAGGATAATCAAATACTGCCTTTCCAAGTATCGCCGACAATTCCTGTGTTGCCACCTGCGTGTATCCTACTTCAGAATTTGTCCACCAAGTCCAGACCCCACGACCTTCTCTTTCATTGCCTTCATTGCCCGTATTATATGGCGGATCGATGTAGATGCACTTAACCTTTCCCTCATATTTCGGCAGCAGAGATTTCAGCGCTTCCAGATTATCTCCGCGGATAATCATATTCTCACTTTTATCTCCGCCATAAGTATACTGCTTATCCAAAACTCGGTAAGGTACATCCATATGATGATTGATGACCTTGTCCTTTCCGATCCAGTCTAAAGTCGGCATGGTCTGCATTCCTCCAAAATGAAACAGGAAGCACAGAGATTCTTCTCCACGCTCCCTGATTAGGTTCTACATATTTTTTCTTATGATATCATTTTTTCTGTCAATTATCCACCTTAGCAAGGGAGTGTGACGAACTCTAGCGCCATTTTCGAGTTACTGTTCACACGAGTACTGATCAGGCAGAGCCACGCCTTGACTTAACTACGTTTGAACAGTGGCCCTTGCTACAGTTCAAGCTGCCCTTGACGGTACCAAGGACGGTTAATACAATAGAAATATGGTTAATATGATGATGAACCGAAGTTCGGAGGGTGAAGTGACATGGCAGATGCCAAAAAAGATAAACTGCAGATCCGCAACAGCACAGTGGATTTCCTTGTGTTCACGAAAGATGCACATGAGGATGGAATTGAGGTACGGGTTCAGAATCACGACGTCTGGCTGACCCAAAAGGCCATTGCACAGCTTTTTGATGTAGACCGGAGTGTTGTGACAAAGCATCTGAAAAATGTATATGAACACGGCGAATTGTCCGAAGATTCAACTTGTGCAAATTTTGCACAAGTTGCGGATAACAGGAAAACCTATCACTATAAGTTCTACTCTCTGTCCGCCATCATTGCCGTAGACTATCGGATCAACTCCGCCAGTGGACAAAAATGCCCGTTATCGGCCATGTCGCCAATAACGGGCATTTGTATCAGTTCAGCCCCCTGACTCTCTTCAGGAGTTTGAGGCGCTCCTTATTCGCTCGTCTGTCAACAACTAGAAGCCACGGATTTCATGGGTGGGCGAATGAGGATCCTCAAACTCACTAAGTAAGCCAAGGTGTGCTTGAGCTGTTACGTACAAACATCCTGCCTTATAACCTCCATCTATAACGGCGCCTAAATTTTACGTATTATACTTTTGATTCATTCCCCTTTAAAATAAGTAAGATATTTTCACATTATATCTATACACGACGAGGTTCTACTATATGAAGATTATCGATATTTTAAACCAGGATCAGATCACGCTTTCCTTCGAGGTGTTCCCACCGAAGAAGATCGAGAAGTACGATTCGGTGCAGGCGGCGACGGAGGGCGTAGCGGCGCTCCACCCGAGCTTCATGTCCGTGACCTACGGTGCGGGCGGCGGAACCTCCGAGTTTACGCTGAACATCGCGAAGAACATCCGGGACAAGTACGGGGTCGAGGTGCTGCCGCATCTGACCTGTGTGTCCTCCACGAAGGCACACGTGCACGAGATGATTCAGAAGTTTAAGGAATACGGCTTCGAGAACGTCATGGCCCTGCGCGGTGACATCCCGGAGGGTGGCGCACCTTACGATGACTACCACTATGCGAGTGAGCTCGTCGCGGACATCAAGTCCCAGGGCGACTTCTGCATCGGCGGTGCCTGCTATCCGGACGGCCATGTCGAGTGCGCGCACAAGGACGACGACATCCGGAATCTGAAGCGCAAGGTCGACGCGGGTGTCGACTTCCTGACCACGCAGATGTTCTTCGACAACGCGGAGTTCTTCAACTTCCTCTATCGTCTCCGCGAGCAGGACATCCGTGTGCCTGTCCTCGCCGGCATCATGCCGATCACGAATCAGAAGCAGCTCGGTCGTTCCGTCGCCCTCTCCGGCACCACCGTGCCGACCCGCTTTAAGGAAATCGTCGACAAGTTCGGCGAGCATCCGGAGGCGATGAAGCAGGCGGGCATCATCTATGCGACCGAGCAGATCATCGACCTCATCGCAAATGACGTGAAGCACATCCACGTCTATTCGATGAACAAGCCGGACGTCGCTGAGGCCATCCAGCGGAATCTGAGCGAAATCCTGAAAATCTGATATACTTTTACCCATCGGGACGCAGCCGGAGTCCAGGTGCCGAGTGCGGCATGGAATCCGCACACAACGCCTCTCCACTGCGTCCTCGTTACTATCGGCCATCAGAAAGTGAAAGGCACCATGATCGATATGCGACTCCGCGAGGTCTACCGTTACCTCGGCTACCGAAAAATCACACCGACGCCGGAGATCGACGCGCGCATCCAGCAGTGCATCGCGCGAATGCAGGCGGTCGCGACGCCGCGCGCCATCTCCCGACGCTTTCCCGTCCGCACAGAAGCACCCGACCGCGTCGAGATCGCGGGGCTCACGATCCGCTCGCGGGATCTCTATCGAAACCTCTCCGGCTGCGACGACGCATATATGTTTGCAGCCACCATCGGCGTCGGCATTGACCTGCTCATCAAGCGGGGGGAAGTCGCCAGCATGACGGATTCCATCATCTACCAGGCGGCGGGCGCCGAGATGATCGAGTCCTACGCGGACACTGAGGTCGCGAAGCTTCGCACACAGGAGGCGGGCCGAGGCTACCAGCTCCGTCCGCGCTACTCGCCCGGCTACGGGGATCTGCCGCTCGCGCTTCAGACCGATTTCGCACGCATCCTCGACATGCAGAAGTGGTGCGGCATCAGTCTGACCGACGCGCTCCTCATGGTCCCGAGCAAGTCGATCACCGCCTTCATCGGCTGCACACGCCAGCCGAAAAACGCGCCCGACGCCGCGTACCTGGCAGCGGAAATCAATCCGCTGAAGCTTGAGGCCGACGGCTCTACGTCCCATGACCGTCCGAACGCGACGGCTATAGATGGCACCACGTCCACCGAGGCCAATGCTTCTGTCCCGGACACACTCACCGCACGCAGCACCCACGACTGCCGGCAGTGCACGAAAACCGACTGCCTCTACCGCGACTGCTGACTTTATAAAAATTTAATGGGGTAAGCCCCCATAAACTCGGAGGAAATTATGCGAAAGAATATCATGGATCGAATCGGCCGGGAGTGGCTGTTCTTCGACGGGGGCACCGGCTCCATCCTGCAGGAGAAGGGCCTGCAGCCGGGGGAGCTGCCGGAGACCTGGAATCTCCTCCACCCGGATCGGATCCTCGATCTGCACCGCGGCTATCTCGAGGCCGGTGCGGACATCTATAACACGAACACCTTCGGTGCGAATCGCCTGAAGTTCCCGGAGAACCTCGACGAAATCGTGACCGCCGCCGTAAAACTTGCGAAGGAAGCGCGCACGCAGGCTGGCCGTGACGAGGATGCCTACGTGGCCCTCGATATCGGTCCAACCGGCAAGCTGCTCGCGCCGATGGGCGACCTCTCCTTCGACGACGCGGTCGACATCTTCGGCGAGGTCGTACGGATCGGTGCCCGTGAAGGTGCGGATCTCGTGCTGATCGAGACGATGAACGACTCTTACGAAGCAAAGGCGGCTGTGCTTGCCGCGAAGGAAAACTGCGATCTTCCGGTTTTCATCACCTGCGTCTTCGACGGCAGTGGGAAAATGCTGACGGGCGGTACGCCGGAGTCGGTGGTCGCCATGCTCGAGGGCCTCGGCGTCGATGCGCTCGGCGTAAACTGCTCGCTCGGACCGGCCCAGATGATCCCGATCGTGGAGCGCCTCGTGAAGGCTGCCCACGTGCCGGTGCTCGTGAATCCGAACGCCGGTCTTCCGAAGTCCGTCGACGGAAAGACCGTCTATGATGTCGGCCCGGAGGAATTCGCCGGCTATATGAAGCAGATCGCGGCGCTCGGTGCAGCCGCCGTCGGTGGCTGCTGCGGCACGACCCCGGACTACATCCGCGCGGAGATCGCCGCCGTGCGCCCTCTCCCGCTGCTCCCGCCGCAGGGCCGTGCGCAGACCGTCATCGCCTCCTTCTCCCGCACCGTCGAAATCGGACGGGCGGCCCGTCCTGTGATCATTGGCGAACGCATCAATCCGACCGGCAAGAAGCGCTTCAAGCAGGCGCTCGTCGACCACGACATCGACTACATCGTGGACCAGGGCCTCCAGCAGGAAGACGCGGGCGCGGACGTGCTCGACGTCAATGTCGGTACGCCGGAGATCGATGAGGTGGCGCTGCTCGACGAGGTGGTCTGCCGTCTGCAGAGTGTGCTCGCGCTGCCGCTCCAGATCGACACCTCGAACCCGGAGGCCATGGAGCGCGCGCTTCGTCACTACAACGGCAAGGCACTCATCAACTCCGTGAACGGCAAGCAGGAGGTCATGGCGGAGGTCTTCCCGCTCGTGAAGAAGTACGGTGGCGTCGTCGTCGCACTCGCGCTCGATGAGGGCGGTATTCCGGACAATGCAGACGACCGCATCCGTATCGCCGAGAAGATCTACGCGACGGCCGCGGAATACGGGATCCGCCGCGAGGATATCGTCATCGACGGCCTGTGCATGACCGTCTCCAGTGATCCGCGCTCGGCGCTCGTGACGCTCGAGACGATCCGCCGCATCCGCGACGAGCTCGGCGGCAGCAGTATCCTCGGCGTGTCGAACATCAGCTTCGGTCTCCCGGCCCGCGAGCTTATCAACGCCTACTTCTTCGAGATGGCGCTGCAGAACGGGCTCTCCTGCGCGATCATCAACCCGAACAATCAGGCGATGATGCAGGCGTACCGCGCCTTCTGCGCACTCACGAATCAGGATGAGAATTTCCAGAGCTTCATCACCGCGTACGCCGGCTACAAGTCACCGGACAAGCAGGTAAGCGACGCGCTGACCGCTTATAAGACCCGCGTGCTGAACGCGCTCGGGGTTTCCGCCGGGGACCTGCAGGCCACCGGCCGTCCCCTAGGCGGTTCGGGCGCTAACGCCGGCTTCGGGCCTGGCGCGGCAGGCGCCGGTGCCGCGGGCCTTTCGTCGGGCAATGTCTCCGGCGTGGGCGCGAACGCGGGATCTTCCGGTAGCGGACGTGCCACGGGCGCTGACGACGGTCGCGGACCTGGTGCATTGGCCGGTAAATCTCGACTCGTCGAAGCGATCGAACGCGGCATGGCGAAACCGGCAGCAGACGCAACGCGTGAGGCTCTCCTCACACGGAACGCGCTCGACATCATAAACGAGGACCTCGTGCCGGCGCTCGACGTCGTCGGCCAGGGCTTCGAAAAGGGCACCGTCTTCCTCCCGCAGCTCCTCATGGCCGCGGAAGCCGCCAAGGCCGCCTTCGCTGTCGTGAAGGAATCCATGGCCGGCAGCGCGCAGGAGTCGAAGGGCCGCGTCATCCTCGCGACCGTGAAGGGCGACATCCACGACATCGGAAAGAACATCGTGAAGGTCCTGCTCGAGAACTACGGCTACGACGTCATCGACCTCGGCAAGGACGTGCCGCCGGAAACCATCGTGGAAACCGCACTCCGGGAGAACATCCGACTCGTCGGCCTCTCCGCCCTCATGACCACTACCGTCGTGAACATGGAGGAAACCATCCGACAGCTCCACCAGCAGAAGCCGGACTGCCGCATCGTCGTCGGCGGCGCCGTCATGACCCAGGACTACGCTGACAAAATCGGTGCCGACTGCTACGGCCGCGACGCCATGACCACCGTCCGCTACGCAGACGAACTCGCGGAAAAAGACGAGCTTTAAAGAAAGCCCCGGCACACGCCGGGGCTTTCGCCCATTTAACTCAGAGGAACGCGTCGATGGTGTCTGTGAACCACTGGATTTCACGCGCGAAACGTGCCCGAAGCTCTGCCGGGGCTTCCTTCCCCTTCACGGTGTCGAAGAAGCCGTGGCCGCTGTGCACCGCGATGTAAAGCTTCCCGTCGGTGTTCAGATTGAGGGCGAGCTTGCCGCCCGCCGCCTCCGACACCGCGAGGATCCGCTCCATGCGCGCCGGCGTGAGAAGAAGCAGCGCCGTCGTCTCATCCCCGCTCGTCAGGTTGAAACGCTTATCAAAGGCGGCATTCCCCGTCTTGATGCCGCGGCCGCTGAACACCTTATCGAGGGCCCCGCGCGGCCAGATCGTGAGCCAGGTCGGGAAGCTCTGCCCGAGTTCGCACAGCAGCCACTGCCCACGGTAGACCTCGCACTCATTCTTCTCCCACAGCCCGGTCTCCTCCCGCTGGATCTCCTCGGAATCCACCAGCTTCACCGTGCAGAGCTCGATGGTCTTTCCCTGGTACGTTCCGCGGATATACCCGCTGCCGTGACAGTAGTCGTGCGTCGGCACCGGAATGTTCGTATCCCCCTGGTACAGCAGCTTCGGATCGGGCGGGTTCTGATCGATATCCTGAAACATTGCTCCCAGAATGTCCGGCGCAACGCCCTCGAAGGTCTGCCGGTTCACCTGGTCGCGCGCCTTCCCCTGCAGCATCTGCCCGAGCGCGAGCACCACGCCGCCGAAAATCATCACCACGAAGTTACCGAGCAGGACGCCCGCCACCGCGACCACGAAGCCGACCGCTGCCAGCAGCTTCCCGGCCATCCGCCCGCCGCTGCTCTTCTCCAGCGCCCGTGACAGCTCTGCATCCGACATTTTCCTTTTTTCTCCACTCATATCCTTTCTCCTTCCTCGGCTATACAACCTAACTTCGCTTCGCCGTCTGGCGTCCGCCAATGCAGGCGACCGCTCCATCGTCACTTACCGGCGCCACCGAGTTGCTCCGTCCGCTCACCCTTTCAACGCATCGCTATCTTTTAAAATATCTACGAGCTGCGCCATGCCGCGAAGTGAGGCCGTAAACCACTTCCGGATTCCCTCGATATCACGAAGGTCCAGTTCTTCCGGCACCCACGCAAACACATAGTGGGTGTTCTGCGCGAGCGTCAGCTCGCCATCCCGAAGAATGAGCGCTGCGAGCTTTCCGCCATTCGCGAAGGCCTCCAGCTGCTTCACCAGCGCCCGCAGCGCCGGCGTCACCTGCGCATCCACCGCCGCACCCTCCGCTGTCCGCGCCGTGAAATACTCCCGAAACTGCGCTGCGTCCATGAGGTCCGCATCCTTCTTTCGCTCCTGAAAGCGATCCCGCAGGGCGATGTCCAGTGTCGGATCACCGATCCCCTGCACGCGGACGACGATGCCATGAAACAGTGTCTCGGTCCGCGTCATCCAGTTATCGCAGTTCGCTCCGGAACGCTCCTCCACCGTACGGCGGAGCTCCACATTGGCCGCAGAAAAGTGCAGATTTCCATGTACACCCTCGTGAAAATGCTCCACCGCGCACTCTGTCCATGGAAACGCGAGAAGCGCAAGCTTCCGAAGGTACGCATCATCGATCGGCAGCGTCGCCGGCACCGGCTCCGGCCCGAAGAACGTCTCAAGCTCCGCACGGAAATACGTTCCGAGCTGCGCATCCATCAATGCCTTTTTCTTCGTCTGCGCCGGCTTCGCCACTAGAATGAAAAGCCCGACGCCGCTGAACACCGGCACAGAACACAGGAGGGCATCGTGCTGCACGAAGGCCGAGATGATGCCGCCCACCACGAGGATGATTCCGAGCAGCATCCCGATGCTCTCGATCCGCTGATATCTCCCCAGCGCTCTCGACAGCTGCTGATCCGTCATATTCATTTTCTCTCCACTCATACGCTTCTCCTTCCTCCGCTGGTCTGCCTGAACCACACTTCACCGTCAGCCCTTCGATTTTCTCCATGCCGGTCCTGTCTCGCACGGATTCACGCACAGATCCGGAAGTACAGGCTGCTGTATGGTGCCAGCGTCGGCAGGTTCATCACATCCGCTTCCGGTGCGATGCTGTCGAGCTGCATGCGCTTCGCGTCGTCCTTGTAGTCCCACGGCTCTGCCTGCGCAGCGAACACGAGGCCGTCGTAGTCCTCCGGTATATACGCGACGTAACTCTTCGTGAGCACCTGCGCCCAGTCGCCGACGTTGTACTGCCAGTCGGTGGAGTACGCGAATTCGATCTGCTCGCTCTCGCCATCCCGGTTAATCGTGTGCAGGTAGTAGTTCTCTCCGCGCTCCGTGGAGCCGTAGGCCGTCGCGGCCGTCAGCCACATGCCGGTGTAGTAGTCATACAGCTCGCTGCTCGTGACGGTGATGTAATCCTGCGGGAACACCGTGATCGCGCCCTGCGGGATGTAGCAGATCGCGTCAAACTGCAGCTCCCGGATGCCGTCATGCGTCTGATCGTACTTCTTCGTCACCTCCCAGTAGCAGTCGCCGCGGTTGTAGCCCTCGCCGAGCCCCACATAGCTCGACACGCCGCCCTCCAGCAGGTAGGTGCCCTGGTCGACCCGTCCTTCGATATCGAGGCCATTCCGTTCGAAGTACGACGCCTGCGACCGGATCTCCTCCACCGGAAGCAGCGCCCCGCCGGTGAGGATGTCCATGAGCTCACCGCTCTCACTCCGGTCGAGGTACATCACCTCATCACTACCGGCAAACTCCAGTGTCAAGCCGTCCTCATCCACGAGCAGCGTGCCATACTCGATGACCTCGTCCTGATCGTTTACAAACTCCCAGGTCCCATCCTCATGCACGCGCAGCCATTTATTCGCGCCCATATATTCCCAGAGACCAATGTAGTCGTCCAGGAGATCGTCATCCTCCGGCTCGGTGACGACATCCGATACGTAGAGATTCGATACTGCCGGCTGGTAAACGTAGCCGTCCGCCGCGTCCCAGTACCACACGAGGTTCGTGTGCGTCATATCCGGGTGCTGCAGAAAAAGCTCCACATCCGTCTGCCCATCGCCATCGAAATCGTCGAAGGTGAAGTCGACACCGCAGTCGCCGATCTCCGGAAATTCCTCCGGAAAATTCACGCTGTCCACCACCTCCGGCTCGAACTGATCACGGAAAAACGCCGCGCTCATCGGGTCCACGGTTGCCAGCACCGTGATGCTCTCCCCGTCCCGCACGATCGTGCCCTTGCCGACCACCACCCCGGTCGTCCGCCAGTCCTCCCCCGCGACATCATCACTTCCGGTGCTCTCCGTCGTTTCCGCACTGCCGCCGCACGCCGCGAGCATGAGGCACAGCCCCACCACGCCGATCAGCCCATATCTCCTCTTCCACTTCCCGCTCATAGTCTCCTCTCTTTCTCTGCCCGTCCGTTTATGGGGTCTGACCCCATTAAATTTTTCTAAACAGAATCTAAACTGAAGTTTATAGGGTCAGACCCTAAATTTCTATTAAATTTCATGCCTGCTGCTTCACTTCTCCATCAGGTAATACACGCCTTCGTCACCCCAGACCAGGGCATCCTCGTCAAACTCGAAGACGCGGTAGGACACGCCTTCGTACTGAGTGGAGTCCGCATAATAAGTGCTGGTTTCGCTCGTCGAGTAGCCGAGGAAGCCGTGGTCCATCTCCGCGGCTTCAGCCCCCGGTGCGCGCTGATAGTAGCTCCAGTTGCCCTGGCCGTCGATCACGATATAGGTCTCCGCCGCGAGATCCCCCTCGTAGTACCAGATTCCCTTGAATTCGGAAACATTGCGCTGGCAAAGGTCCGAGTCCCAGCTCCAGTAGCCGTCAGAATGCCGGTCCGTGTTGCCTTCCAGACGACCGTTCCATGCCGGCACCTCATCCTGCGCCGGCTCATCATCTTCTGTGAGACGACCGCCATCCTCATACCAGAGATACTCCATGCCTTCCCCCGGGTTGAAGTAGCCGTGCGCCGCGCTGTAAAGCTGCCCATCCTCCATCATGATGCGACTGCCGGAATCATCCCGGTTGCTGTAGGCATAGATTGCCTCCCACTCCGGCTCGTAGCGAAGATAGCCATCGTCTACGATCTCGCCCGCAAGGTACAGCCACCAGTTACCCTCCGCATCGATCTCCATGGAATCGTACTCGTTGTTCGCCTCCCCGAGCCAGATGCCCGCGAAGCCGCTGAAATCATTGACCGTGTCCTCGGTGAGCAGGTCCCCGCCGAGCCCCTCGTTCGGGTCATCCACCGGCGAAAGCGTCGTCTCCGCCTGCGCCAGCACCGACTCCTCCGCCTGCGTCTTCGTCTCCACCGCTTCCTCCGCACCGCCACAGGCCGCAAGCCCGAGGCTCAGGCACAGCGCTGCCATCACGATCAGACCGTATTTTTTCTTCCACTTCTTCATTGTCCCCTCACTTTCTACTCCCACATGGCGTTCACTTCTTGCAGCAACACGCAATGTTGAAGTTTTTCTCTCTTTTGACTTCCCCATGAAGCTCTCTCATTCAGAATATATTTATTCAGTCTTCAATTTCTCCTCCTTGGTAGGCATGTTGATCTGCAAAAATCATCTTCATGCCTACGCACGCCGCTTTTCTCCGTCATCACGTTCTCCGGCCAATGCAGTCGGCCGCTCATGCCACCTCATCCGTGAGATACAGTCCCCCGAAGATGTCCTGTGCGATGCCGTCCATGTCTTCTGCGGCGTCCATGTCCGTGCAGACGCCGTAGAGGTAGGTGTACTGGTCGGTGTCCATCGCGAAGACGGTCCACTTCACGGTATCTTCGTTCGCGCCGGTCGTGAACTCCACGATATAGACCGGATACGAGAATTTCTCCGTCAGCTTCGTATCCTGCGTGACCGAGCGCAGCTCGTAGATGTCGGTTTCATCAAGCTTCCGTGCACAGTCGACGAGGTACTGCTCGAGATCATCGGTCTCCGCATCTGTGTCCTTCGTCATCACCGTATTCACAAGCATGGTCAGCCCATCGGCTGTGATATCCGCGTAGCAGTAAGTTCCGTCCGCATAATTATCCTTGCGTACCGTCTCCATCCCGGTGAACGGCAGCGCCCCGCCCATCAGCACCGGGATCGTCGCGCTATCCGCTGCCTGGTCCGCCGGAATCAGGTCCCCGCGGCCATCATCCGAAGCTTCTGCGGCCCGATCCGCCAGGCTTCGATTCACCAGGCCAGCATCTGCTCCGTCCGCCGAATCCTCGCCGCCATCCACTGCCTGATCTTCCGAAATCAGGTCCCCGCGGCCATCGCCCGGCCAGTCCGTGCCCCAGACCGCCGCCGGGTCATATGGCGTCTCCGGCCACGCCGGCGCGAACGCCTGCCCGGCTTCGTCATAGGCCATGCCATCGTCCGCCAGGGTATATCCGGCCGGCACCGCGAACTCGTGGACGCCATCGCTGTACCAAAGACGGCCATCCGCCTCCCGGAAACCTGCATTGGCCGGATCCGCATACTGCGCCATCGCCCCGTTCCGGTAGAACACGCCGGTGCTGCGCGCATCCGTATCGCGCGGCGCGCCGCCATCCGGGAAGAGCACGAAGCTGTTGCCGTCCGCGCTGAGGCACGGGTAGAGGATCTCCGCCCCACCGAGGAAGAGCCCGCGCCCATCCTCCCTGTCATACATGTCGCCGCTGCTCATGACGCCGATCGGGTCACTCTCCGCGACCTTCATCGCCGTCGTATCGAAGACATACGAGTAGCCGCGTGCATTCTGCCACTCGCCGTCCAGCACGTGCCGGTCGAACGGCGCCAGCTCCTCCGCAGCCGGATCGAAATGCCGCTCATTGAGCTCGCCCCACTCGCCGCCGGACTCCCCGTTCACGTGGTACGGCATCAGCCCGCCCGCATCCTCGAGGAGGTAGTAATCATTTTCGCCGTCGAGGTCCCCGTAGATCAGCACGAGATCCTCGTCGTCATGCTCGAGACTGCCCGTGCCGACCCGCCCGTACCAGGTCCGGTAGGTGTAGCTCCCCTCCGGCAGATTCAGCAGGAGCCGCCCGCCGTCCGCCGATGCCCAGCTCGTCACATCCGCCTCGAAATCCGCGTCCTCGAGAAGCTTTCCCATCCCGCGGGATGCGCTCGTCTCGGTACCGTTCTCACTGTCTCCGCCTGTCCCGCGGCCAATGTCTTCGCCGCATGCGCAGATGGCGAGGGCGGTCAGCAACGTCCCCAGAAGGACTGTGTATCGTTTCCCGTTCTTCTTCATGATCCTCTCCTTTTCACATGCATCCTGTCCAGATGCGACGTTTTCCCGCTCGTTCCGGATGCACCATGTCCATACGAAACGCATTCTCTCCTCATCCGTGTCAATGCTCCTGCTCCGCCATCGACAGGATCTCGTCATGACTCAGCTCCACATCGCCGAAGCGGACGAAGATGCCGTTCGTCACCGCGCTGCGCCACACCGCAGGGTCAGCCAGCGGGCGGAAGCGGATCTTGTCGAGATACGGCTTCATGTCGAGCAGAAGCCGGCTCCCGGACACATAATCGACCTGCAGCACATAATCATCGAGCGGTGAAACCGCCGTAAGATACCTTCGGTTCACGTGCGTGCCCTCCTTTCCTCTGAATAGAAATTGCTGTATGAACGTTCTATCTTTGCAATTAAAAATCCACCGTACAGTAAGTGTACGGTGGATCATAAAAAATAAATATTAACCAAAGGTTAGGTGTTTTTAAGTTTTCTGTCCGAGCAGCTTCGCGAGCTGCGCCCGCTTCGTGCGGGTATCGCCCTCGATATGAAGCTTCGCGTAGATCTGGTTGACATACTGCTTTACGCTCCCCTCGGACAGGAAGAGCTGCTCCGCGATTTCACGGTTGGAGAGGCGCTCCACCATCCGCTGCACGATCTCGAACTCGCGCTCGGTCAGCACATCGAACACGACCGGTCGGCGCCCCACTGCATTTCGCTCTGCCGCGGCATCACCCAGTGCGAGAATCTGCTCGATAAGGGGCGTGACGATCTCCCGTGAAAGCATTGGCTTGAGCAGCTGGAAGTTCTCCACGAACGGCATCACAAAGCCATCCGGTGCTGCGTCTGCCAGCGCCCGCGCGAGGAAGACATGTGCCTCCTCGGTTTTTCCGAGCTGCTCATAAGCGATGGCGGTCTGAATCCAGATATGGAGTGCGACAAGTGCATAATGCATCGCCTCGCATACGACCAGTAGTTCTTCGCTCCGGGCGATAAGCTTCGCATACGCCTCCTGAGCGAGATAGACCTGATTCTCGATCATCTCCATCATCGGCCGCCCCGGTGCCAGCATATTGATGTCGGAGAGCCGATGCTGCGCAAAAATCGCCGGGATCTGCCCGCGCTCGCCCCGCAGCGCGTGATAATACGCGCTCGTCGCCGTCCAGATATTGATCCATGACGCATCATGATAGCGCAGAAGCTCCGAATAACGCGCCTCCAGGGTGTAGCGTTTCTCCATATTCGTAAATAGCGAGAGTCGCCACGCGAGAAAATCGCAGCAGAGCCCCATGTTCACCTGCCCGTTCCCCTCGATCTGCGCGTACGCCCGCTCGAGCTCGATGTGCGCATCGGTGAAACGCCCCTGCATGTACGCGGCCTCCGCCCGCATGATGGTCTCCGCGCCCTGGTCGTGGTTCCCTGTGATCCGGTAGTAGTGCGGCATGCACTCGTCCATCTCCGAAAGCTCCTGCTCGAGCTCCCCCGGTGCCCGGTAGAACATCATCAGGACGGACGGCGAGCCGAAGGTCCAGCCGCCACTGTTCTGGATACTGATGGCCGGTCGCGACATCTGCATGCTGGCACTTCGATGCAGACGACTCATCGCACGGATGTCGTTGTAGCAGAGGAAGCTCAGGATGAGGTCGCACTCGCCGAGCAGATCACCTCTCTCCTCCTCCGACAACTCCGGATGCTCCTCGATGGCGCTGAGCAGCAGTGCCTTCAGCTCCATCATCTTCGGAATCTGCCGCCAGGTAAACATGCGCCGCATCAGTACGAGGAGCGCGAGGGGATAGGATTTCAATGTCTCCGCCGGGCAGTGGTCAAGTGCCTCCAGGACATCCGCCGGCTTCAGGGACGCGAGGAGGATGCCCGCATCGCTGCGAATCACGCGGAGCAGGGCATCGTAGTCCTCACTCTTCCGATACGCTGCGATGGCGTGGATGTACTGCTTTTCTTTCTCATACCAGGCACCATAGCGCGTCCAATAGATCCGCTGGGACGCTTCGCTCATCTTATGGAATCGGCGCTCTGCACACTCCTTCATCATGTGGTGGAAGCGATAGCTCACCCCATCTGGCAGACGCGTGACGAAGGCATTCTGCTCGGTCAGCATGGCGACGATCTGCGCCGTCTCTGCATCCCCGGTGACGTAACGCGCCATCTCCACCGTGAATTCATCTGCGAGGCCCATGACCGCGAGAAACGCCTGCTGCTTCTCCGGCAGCGGATCGATCATCGCCTCCGAAAAAGTTGTATAGATGTCGGACTGCCGGCTCGGCAGCACCCCGTGCTCGGAAAATGTCCGAAGATTCAGATATACCGCCGAGAACCAGCCCTCACTCGAGTACAGCAGGGCCTCGACCTGCGCATCCGAGAGATCCGTGCCGCAGCGATGCGCATAGATCGCAAGCTCCGTGTGGTTGAGTCGCAGCTGCTCCGTCCCGATCTGGTATACCTTCGCCCCGAGCCGCACGGCCTCCGTCGCCGGCAGAAAACGATCCCGGCTCGCGACGATCAGATGCACATTGGCCGGCAGGCGATGCGCCAGCATACAGAGAAAAATCGATGCTCTCCGATCGGTCAGCAGATGAAAATCATCGATGAAAATAAAGCAGGACGCCTCTCCCACGAGCGTATGGCATAGATCATCCACCAGGAGCCCCGCGCCCGCCGCATCGGTCGGACAGCTGTAGTCCCGGAGAAAATCCAGGCCGGCGCGCGCGAAGGCGTCCTGCACACTTCTCCATAAAATCGCAAGGTTATCGGAATAAACGCTGATCCGGATGATGGTCGGCTCTTCCATGCGGGCGCGCTCCGCCAGATACCAGTTCACCGCCGTCGTCTTCCCATAGCCCATCGGTGCCACCACCGTCGTCATCGCACAGCGGGAAATCGGCCGCAGACTCTCCTGCAAACGCTCGGAAATGTAAATCGTATTCAGGTTCCACTTCGGCTTCGGCATAGACGCCTCCCTTTCGTTGCTTCGCTCTGTTGATTTTCTCCTGTTAATATATCATACACTATATTATGTGGAGGAAATCAACATGCCCTCCCACTTTCAGACGTTCCTGCATGCGGAGTCTCTTACTTCAGATACTCTCCGAGCATCTCCTTCACACACGCGTCGATCTGTTCGATGATTTTTTCACAGCGTTCCTTTTTCATCCCCGCCTGAATGCCTACCGCGAGCAGTTCCTTCCTGCCCGGATTTCGCCCATTCCCATCCACCGTTGTCGTATGCTCACCATAATATGTATTACTGTAAGTCAGGTCATAGGCCGGGCTCAGATGCCAGCGATCATTTGCTTCATCGTACAGATATGTGAAGTTTTTCGAGTGGTCATCCCGGTTGTGAGCATAGACATTGAAACACATACGCCGAAACATATTTTCCAGATCGGACGGACGATCTCTGGTCAGAATCTTCGTAAGCTTCATCAGGCTATGGTAATCCAGGCTCGGCTGCTCGAAATCCAGCTCCAGCAGCGCAGCGGCGGTCAGCATATGTACTCGTTTCCCGCCTTTCTCTCGATCGAATCGTCGGATGCCGAAGTATCCCTTGCACTTATCGGATGGAAACAGTCGGGTTTCGCTCATCTCAATTCCGCATTCTCGGGCACAGCAGGAATAATCAAATTCCATCTTTCCTGCATCCCTGCCATCTACATGTGCAGGAAATTTGATCATCCACTCTTCCTGATCCATCGTTGTCAGGATTTTCGGTCGGGCACCACCACTCGTACCACCTAAACTGTAGAGCTCATCCAGTTTATCCGAGTATTCTGTATTCAGGATTTTCGCGCATTCTTCTGCCAGCTCATCCAGGTCAACATGCTCGTAATTCTGTTCATAGATCTTTTCCGGATAGTAGGTCAATGCTCCCATCCCGGACTTTCCGACGATGGCCAGACGATCCAGAACCGTCAGTTTATCCGTGTTCTGCTTATGTGCGCGAAGCAGGCGATTCAAAAGCAGCCTGCCCCAGTTATCCGGAAGACTATCAGCGAACACGCCAAACAGTCCGTCGAAATGATCTTTCGATGGAATAAAAACCTGTCTTTTCAGAGGGAGTGAGAACGGACTGATTGAAAACCCCTTTTCCAGCCATTCATCACTATATTGAAAGGCCACCTTATAGTCTGCCGTCATCGCGAGTGTCCCGACGAATCGATCTGCATAATACACCCTGAGCGCATTATCTTCTCTCATTTATGACCTCCTGAATATCCTTATACGGTGCCTGCGTGAAAAGATTTCGGAGCTCGTCCGCCAGGTTCAGTGCGATTGCAATCTTCGTGAGCGAAATCAGGGATATCTGACCGGACGTTTCAAATCTCTTGATGGAGCCATAGCTCACGCCACTCATCTCCGCAAGTTTTTCCTGCGAAATAGAGCGACGGCGCCGGATATTCCGTATCCTCTGCGCCATTTTCTGATCCAGCTCTTCTGCTGTTTCCCATACAAACTGTTCCATGTGCTCCTCACCCGCTTTCTACGCCTCCTTCAAATCATGCAGGAAGCTCCCTGATCGTAGATCATCACTGTCAATCAGCAAATAACTCATACTCTGTGTCAAATGGCGATGACTCATCTATGGATACTATATTATCTGATACTTGCATTATTCGTCATCAATATACAAAATATTGTCTATTCTTATTTTACACTCAACTCATACGGAATGCAATCCGGCACACGCAAAAAAGCTGCCCCACAAAAGTGAGACAGCCACCGTATAAATCCTCATAAATTATTCTTCCGAAGACTGATTGTCCTGAATGGCATATCAGTCTTCAAAATCCTTATCCCCTTCTTCGTTCGAATCTCTATCGGTTTCAGAATTCTTGAAATCATCTTCCGCGCCGTCGACGTCATCGAACTCGTCTCCCTCGAAGTCATCTTCGAACTCGTCATCCTCATCCTCCGGATCCATGAAGATCGACTCATAGTAGCCGGCGGTTTCGAAGCCGTCGTCCTCGTGCTCGCCGAGGAACCAGTCCATGAGTTCTGCCATCTCGTCGTGACGGCCATCGAAGCGGTCACGCACATAGAACAGCGAGAGGCATTCGCCGCTGAGCTCCATGCCTGGAATCTTGTTATGGAAGGTCTCGAGCAGGGTCCAGAGTGGCACCATATCATCATACTGGATGTCCATCAGCAGCACATCCATCTTATCCGGGTTGTAGTAGCAGTAAATCGTATCGCCGACACTGTCCTCGCCGAACAGATCCATGAATGCCTGGCGGATCGCCTTCGCACTCATATCGTCCGCATCATTCAGGTACTGCCGCGGATCCTCGATCGTCACCCGGTAGTGATCGAACTCCTCGTTCTTTAGCTCGAGAAACTCCAGCGTATCCGCCAGCGCCGTCTCGACCGTCACGTTGTTCTGCTCTGCGTAGGAATGCAGAATATTCATATACTCATCCGGGAATTCCAGTTTTACACTCATTTTCACACCTCTACTTTATGGGGTCTGACCCCATAAACTTCAACTTTAGATTTTATTTATAAAAATTTAATGGGGTCAGACCCCCTTACGAAATTCTTAAGGTGGTCTTGAGGGATCCCCCCATGACCGTCCATCAGTTCATGTTCCGAAGCTCCGCGAGGAACATATCGTAGTAGTCGTCCTGCCCGTCCAGTTTCGGTGAATTCTCCCCACCGCCGTTGGTGGAGCGTTTGATCGCCGCGTAGAACTCCTCGCCATAGGTGAGGATGTCCATTTCATAGAGCGGATACCCCTCCCGCTGCGCGATCGCGCAGAACGCCGCGAGCGGATTTTTCTTCTTTGCGGTCCCGAGCAGCTCTGCCCGAAAACCGCCATCTTTCTTTGCCTTCTGTCGAAGTGCGTCCAGCGCTGTCTCTACATCCATTCGACTCATCTCCTCAACTTTAGATCTTGTTTCTAAAAATTTAATGGGGTCAGACCCACTTACGGGAAGCCTGCAGGCGTCCACAGCCAGGCAAGCACCTGCGCACTAATCACTTTCCATGATCCGTCGTGTCACCACCGCGCCGATCAGTGCGCCGAGTGCCAGCACAGCCGCGCCCCAGAGCAGAAGCTTCGGGATGTGCCGCTTTACCGGGATCTCGAACTCGCCGCCGGTCTTACTGATCATGCCGATCTCGCCGTCCGAGATCAGGTAGGCCTCGCCATAAAGCACTTCCTTCTTCGTCTTCGTATCCTTCCGGATATACGCGCCATCCGTCAGGCAGTAGAAGGACTCGCCCATGCTGTCCGGGAAGGTGATGTCCTGGAACAGGCGCTTACCGTCCAGCACCGCGTCGATCGTCTGATTATAGTGCGGGATGACCTTCGTCTTCGTGAGGCCCAGGCCCTCGAGGAAGCGCTGATAATGCGGGTTCACCGCCTCGCCTTCCTCCTCCGGCTGCGCATAGACCACCTCCGCACAGTTCATCGTACCAGCACTGATGCCGATGACGATGCCCCGGAAGTGCTGCAGGTGCTCACGAAGCCTGATCTGGTGAAACCAGGCGTTCTCTGTCGGCACATGCCCACCCGCGAGGATCACGACATCGAAACGGTCGAGGATCTCCACCGTCTTCGGCTCCCGTCGATCCAGCACGTCGATCGAATCCATGGACAGGCCCGAGCGGTTGAAGCACTCGAGATAGGTCTTCGCCATGGCACTGTTGAACTTCGTATCATCCGGCTCGGAGGCGATCAGCACACACTTGCTGTGCGGCTTCCAGTCCCCCTTCAGCCGATCCACGAAATGATTTTTATTACTGAGCAGCTCCGGCCGCCCCGTCGCCCGGTTGATACCACCCGGCGTTGATGTCATGTATAGAATCATACACTCTCCTCCAGTTTAGATTTTGTTTATAAAAATTTAATGGGGTCAGACCCCCTTACGAAATTCTTAAGGTCGGGACTTTCGCCCACCGAAGCCGGCACTGGCCGGATTTACTTCCGGATACGTCTATTATAAACCATCTGGACGAGGCGCGCGATGACAACATTGCCGCCGAGGATCGCGAGGATCCAGAACACGGACATATACACCGGCTGCTCGTAGACGTGCAGGAACGGGTACGGGCCGACGTAAAGCTTCACGATGTTCAGGATCAGCACCGGAATCGCGTACGCGATCGTCGTCGCCACCGCGCAGAGCGGTGCCCACGTCGGGAGCTTCTGCTGCGGCTCCGTCTCGAGGCAGAGGAAGCTGTAGAGCGACAGGAGCGGCGCACCGACGTGGTTGATGAGGTGCGTGCCGTCGAGCAGCATCTCGCGGTAGCCGTCTGTCGGGCCGAGCACGAAGATCACGACGAGGAAGGTCACGAGCAGACAGCAGCTCGTCACGTAGCGAAGCACCAGCAGCAGGGTCGGGATCGTCACCTTCTCTTCCCCGTCCTTCCGGTAATTTCGCATCAGAAAGGTCGAGACAAAGCCGCTCGTCTGGCCCTTGAAGATGATCGGCAGCATCACGAGCGTAAACAGCGCACTCACGATAAGGCAGAGCAGGTTCGAATCCTCGGTGTAGTAGATCAGCATGCCGAGGCCGTCCTTCGCGTAGGCGTGGTTCGTGTCGATCATCTCGAGCACCACCAGCACGATATGTAAAAACAGTGCAGTTCTCAGTTTCTTATTATCCATAATTCTCTTTCCTTATAATCGTTCAGTGAAGAGGTCCGGAGTACCGGCAGCGGATGCACCATACTCCGAGCCCGGCTTGCTTTCACACGGTCTCTCCGTATGGCATCCGCTGCCGATACCCCAAACCCCAGTCTAAACTGTAATTTTCTGTTTCCAGTCAAATCTTCCACTACCGAAACATACATCAGAACAATAACATCCGTGTCGTATGCGCGTCGAAGGTCACGGTTTTCACACCGGTCGTTTCGATCTGGTAGAGGGCGTTCGCGGCGAGGTGCTCGGCGGCCTGCTCGAGGTCGCGGCAGCCCGTGTCGTTCCGGTACTTCTCGAGGATCACGTCGATCGCGCGCTCCTCCACCACGCACTCCTCCGGGCGCATGCCCATGCGCTTCAGCACCTTCGGCAGTGAGAAGCGCTGAAAGATCGTCCGCTTCTCCTCCGGGGTGTAGTCCGGGATGTCGATCACCGCGAAGCGGCTCATAAGCGGCGCGCTGATGCGGTTCTTATCATTCGCCGTCGCGACCGGATAGACGCCCGAGGTCGGGATACGGCACTCAATATAGTTGTCGGTATAGCCGATATTGTCGAGTAGCGTCAGCAGCGCATCCGCCGGATTGCCGTTGATGCTGTTGTGGTCAGCCTTGTCGAGCTCGTTGATGATGAAGACCGTGTTGCTCGCGCCGCTCTGGGCGAATGCCTCCATGATGCGCCCAGGCTTCGCGTTTGCGTAGACGCGTGGGCTGCCCGTCAGCGCCTCCGAGTCGTGGATCGCACTCATGTCGAGGCTCGTCCACGGGAGCCGCAGGATACGTGCCACCGCATAGGCGAGCTGTGATTTACCGATGCCCGCCGGACCCGCCAGCAGCAGACCGTAGGCCGGCAGCGTGTGCGTACGGTTGATCTGGATGATGGTCTCCATGATGCGCTGCTTCACGCGCTCGAGACCATACAGCTCCTCATCGAGGATCGCCCGCGCCTTCACCGGATCGATCGACTCGAAGTAGTCCCCCTTCCACTGGATGTTCAGCACCATCTGAAGCGCCCGCTCTGCATGCCGCCGCTCCTCCGGGCTGATCGTGCTCGACCGGATCGTCGCGACGTTCCGCTCCGCCCACGCCCGCATATTCTCCGGCAGGGTCTGCCCCGCACAGGCGAGGTAATTCAGCATGGAATTCAGATCCGAAATCGGGGTCGCGCCTGGGTTCTTTCCCTCGCGCTCCTCCGCATCAAACGCGGCCTCCGCGTCACTCTTCTCCTCCGGCGCGCGGCTCTCGAGGAGTCGCCGGATCACGAGCTGCAGGAACTCGTCCCGCTCGGTCTGGATCCGCTCACCATCCGCCGCCATCGCCCGGATGCGATACACCGCGTAGCCCTCCTCCGTATGCGCGCCCGACAGCCGGAGCGACACATGGTTCTCCCCGAGCCAGTGCTCGAGCGCCACGAATCGCTGGTCAATGCTGGCGATCGGAAGGCTCAGGTCGCGGCCATCCTTATCCCGGCCGCTGACATTCGCCTCGGTCTTCCCGTCGGTCCAGACAAATGCAGTTCCGCGCACCGGGTTCAGAAATACGCCGAGCGCGTGGTGCGGAAGCTTCCGCTCCGGGTCCGCAAGCGTAAGAATCGGGTGTGCCGCGTCTGCCCGGTCGTTCGCGCAGCGACGCAGCGTCCAGCCCGCCGCGGTCTCGATCCCTGCGGCAGCCTCCGCCTGCGCCTTCGCCTCATCCTCCAACTGATTAAAATCAAACATCCGATCTGCCATGCTGTCTCTCCTTTACAAGTGCAGTTTCTTCAATAAATATCCTTTCATGTAGCCGTTCAGGTAATGGTTCTCGGAGTACGGTGCCTCCGTTGCCACCCCTCCGGGCCCCCTATCTGAACGGCAACATGTTCACCGCTTCACGTCGTCGATGCCGTACATGAGCGCATTCACGATACAGGCGGCGATGTTCGAGCCGCCCTTCCGTCCGCGGGCGACGATCCACGGGATGTCGCCGATCGGCGCCGTCTCCTCCGCGAGACTCAGGATCAGCTCCTTCGCCTCGACGACATTGACGAAGCCCACGGGCACGCCGATGATACCGGCAGGACGCAGCCCGCGATCGTGGATCAGGCGGTAGAGCTCGATGAGCGCGGTCGGTGCATTGCCGATCGCGAAGATCAGCGGCCGGTCCTTGATGCGCGCCGCGTACTCCATGCTGACGACGGCGCGTGTCACGCCGCGCGCCCGCGCCTCCGCCGCCACATCCGGATCACTCATGAAGCAGCGCGTCTCCGCGCCCAGCGCCGCGAGCGCCTTCTTACTGATGCCCGCGCGTGCCATCTCCGTGTCGGTGACGACGATCGCCCCCGCGCCACGCGCCCAAGCTCCCGTCGATGCATCTGCATGCGAGCTGCCGCTCGCCCATGCGTCGTGCGACCGTGCTCCCGCGGATGCGTCTGCGCTCGCTGAGCCCGCAATCCCCGCGCGGAGCGACGTGCGCATGCGGTCGACGGCATTGGCCGAAAAAACGAGGTTCTCGGCGTAGTCGAAATCCGCAGAGGTATGAATGCAGCGCTTGACGATCGGCGCCTCCACCGCATCGAGGCGGATGTGGCGACGGTCCAGCTCCTGCTGAATCAGCGCCATCGAATGACGCTCGATCTCCTTCGGTTCGATATGTTCCAGTTTGATTTCCACGATGTTCTCCTGCTGCCGGGCGGATGCCCCGCGCTTTTTCGCTGATTTGCTTTCACTTTCGCAGCATCAGGCCCAGCATGAAGTGACGAATCTCATGCACTCCCCTCGTACTCCCGCTGATCCTTCTGCCTTCACTTTTACTGCGATAAATCAGGCGTGAGTCGGCGAGCCACATACACCGCCCTCGTACTCCTTCTGTACGCTGATCTCCGCACCCTGCTGAAACTCCTCCAGCATTTCTTTTTTGAATGCGAAGCACTGTGCGATCTGCAGCGCCCGTTCCTTCTGAACGCCACGTTCCGTATAGAACGCAATCACCTCGTCCGTCGTCGGAAGCTTCGCGAGATCGACGACGCATCGGTCCTCGATGAGCGCCAGATTCTCCTGCTGCGTGTAACATATGCCATGCACCTTTCGCTTCAGAAGTCGCAGGCGTGTATTCGTAAACGGGTCATCACACATCATCGAGGTGCCGGAATCGAAAATCGGCGCCAGAGACTGAAACTCAAGCGTTTCCGGATTTCTCAGTACGCCGAAATTTTCCCAGTGTCGGTCTGTATTTGAAATCAGAAAGTCGGTCATCAGCATGTAGTCCATGAAATGCACGACGTCCTTTCGCTCGAGTCCACCTGCCACACAGGCCTCGATGTACTCCTGATAGGCTTCCCTCGGTGCCTCCGCCTGTCCGGCGATGCCTCCGGTCACATTGTCGGCAGAAATCAGCTCATGCTGCGCATCGGTGAAATAGCGGCAGTCGCAGCTTTCACAGCTTCCATAGGCGTCGAAGTTCAGCGTATATCCTGTATACGCCCGGAAGCCCTGCCGCTCATGCAGCATCGCGGCGAATGCCTCGTTGATATTCTGAAGACCATCCGGGATATCCGGATCGCCCTTCTTGATCAGGTGCCAGCCATCCGACGCATGCAGGTTCAGCTTTTCCAGCGAACCGCCCAGCGAAGAGTTGTTCTTAATCCGGCGGGACGTCTCCGTCATGCCGTTTCGGAAGGTCAGAAGCCCTGTCGGATGCTGATAAAGATTCACATCCTCCCAGCGAACGTCGCTCTCCTCTTCCAGACATATCCAGTATGAATCCGAGAGACTGAGTGCGAGGTTACGAACCATGTACTCCTGCGCCGTCTCACATCCGGCTTCGCGCAGGATGACATCCAGATCGGCACGACTGTCCGGGATCGCCCGATTCCGAACCCACTCGCCCAGATTCTTGATGCCGTTTCCAAGAATCGGCATATCGGCAGGGCGCAGGATCGTAAGCTGGTCAATGTCTCCATCTGCATCCATCCGGAAGGCTGCGACGTCTCTGTTCTGATGTCTGAGAATATAATTCGTCATTATGTGTCCTCATTTCTCCACACCGACCCTCGCCGTGATGCCGTCGTCGTACGGGTGCTTTTCCTTCTCCATATTTGTAACGTAATCCGCCATCGAGAGGAGGGTGATTTCCGGGTTTCGTCCAGTCAGGATGACCTCCATGTTCTGCGGCAGGCGGAACAGGAAGTGGATCAGCATGTCGCGGTCGAGCAGTCCCTTGTTGACGACATCGAGGATCTCATCGAAGATGAACAGCCCTGCGATTTCCGGCTTCTCCGGCTCCTGCTTCACCACGCCAATCTTCTCCTTCCGCGCACGGGCGGCTTCTGCGCGCCGCGGCTCCGTCTTCTGCAGGATCTCCATCGTGTGCACCGCGCGCCGGAACAGGGTGTCCGAATCCGCGCGGGTCGCCGCCTTTTCCTCCTCCGTCATCCGGAAGGTGAAGCCATAGCAGTGCTCCGGAAGCAGCACGAACACGCCCGGGATCTTCTCCAGTGTACTGATCTCGCCGGACAGCCCGTCCTTCAGAAACTGGCAGAATACCACGGGCACACTGTGACCTGCTGCCCGCACCGCGGCACCGACCGCCGCCGTCGTCTTCCCTTTTCCATCACCGTGGTAGATTTCGATCATGATTTCACCGAGCCCCCTTCGTGCTCTCGATCTGCTACTTCCAGCATGTGCCGCCGGTCGACGCACCGGATGCGCGCTGCGGTCGTGCTGTCCTGCTCGCCGCGGACCGTCGCTTCTCAGCCCTGCTCACCCTCGAGGATTTCGTAGATGCGCGCCATGTCGAGCGACGCCCGAAGCGCCACGCTCAGCTTCGCAAACTGCGCTTCCTTGAATGCTTCATAGTTTACGACCTCCCGGTCCCCGGGGTCAATGCCTTTTCGTCGACACAGTCTCTCCACGAAGGCGTTCCGGAGCCCGTCACGGTCGAAGAAGCCATGCAGGTAGGTACCGAAGACATTGCCCGCCTGTGCATAAAGGCAGCTGTCCGCCGCGTGACTGGGCGCCGAACCTGCTGTCGCCATGGCATCGCCCTGCCCGGTCGCCGGCGCATCGCCCCGCGGCACCGCATCGGTAGTGCGGCGATCCGGCATCGTGCGCCCCATGTGGATCTCGTAGCCGTCGACGCGCTGGCCATTCAGCGCCGCGAAGTCACCCGTGAGGCCCTCGAGCACGAGGCGCGTCTGCGTCCGGGTCTTCTCCGCCTCAAATTCCGTGCGGAGCGGCAGGAGCCCGAGGCCCCGCGTACGGGCCCCCACCGGTCCTTCCACGCCCTCGACATCGACGACCTCGGTGCCGAGCATCTGGAAGCCGCCGCAGATGCCGACGATCAGCGTGCCACGTGCCTGCTTCTGCAGGATCTTCGCCTCGAGGCCGGTGCTCCGCAGCCAGTCGAGGTCGCGGATCGTACTCTTCGTGCCCGGCAGGATCAGCACATCCGGCTCGCCGAGCTCGCGCACGCTCGACACGTAGCGGACCGAAACGCCCGGCTCGGTCGCGAGCGCCGTAAAATCCGTGAAATTACTGATGCGCGGCAGACGGATTACCGCGATGTCGATGCCGCCCTCCGCCTGCCGCTGCTCGAGCGCCGTCGAGAGCGAATCCTCGTCCTCCAGCGCGACGTCGAGGTACGGCACCACGCCGAGCACCGCCTTGCCGGTCCGCGCCTCGAGGATGTCGAGCCCCGGATCGAGGATCGTCTTGTCACCGCGGAACTTGTTGATGATGAGCCCCTGGATCCGCGCCCGCTCCGCCGGCTCCAGCAGCTCGATCGTCCCGAGCAGCTGCGCGAACACCCCGCCGCGGTCGATGTCCCCGACCAGCAGCACCGGCGCATCCGCAATCGCCGCCATGCCCATATTGACGAGGTCGTCCTCCCGGAGATTCACCTCCGCCGGGCTCCCCGCGCCCTCGATCACGAGGATGTCATACTCCGCCGCGAGCGATTCATAGGTCTCACGCACGACCGGCAGCAGCGCCCGCTTGTTGCGATAGTACTCCCGGGCCGTCATATTGCCCTGCGCCACGCCGCGCACGATCACCTGCGATCCGACATCAGTGGTCGGCTTCAGCAGAATCGGGTTCATCCGTGCGTCTGGGGCAATGCCGGCGGCCTCTGCCTGGACGACCTGCGCGCGACCCATCTCGAGCCCGTCATCGGTGATGAAGCTGTTGAGCGCCATGTTCTGCGCCTTAAACGGAGCGACCAGGTAGCCGTCCTCATGGAAGATGCGGCAGAGCCCCGCCACCAGCAGACTCTTCCCCGCGTTCGACATCGTGCCCTGCACCATTATCGCGCGGGCGCGGCGGGCAGGCACGCCGGATACATCCGATGGTTTATTTAATCTTATCACCGCTTCCTTTTTCGTCTCGTCAGCGCACATACCGCTCCTCTGTTTCTACTTTCTGCATATTCCTTACGACCTGTTCTCATCGTACAGAGATCCCTGCCATATGCGCACTCATCTCTGTAATGTACACCATCTGTGAATCAGCTCCCGGTTCTCCTCGTGCGTCCGCACGCAGATCCGGTAGTAGCGCGCATCCAGGCCCTCGTAGTTCCCGCAGGCCCGGATCAGCACCCCCTTCTCCAGCAGGAGTTCCTTTAAATCTGGCGCTGTCTGCTCTGTCCGAAAGAGGATAAAGTTCGCATCCGATACCGGCACATAAACCTTCTCGACATAGGGAAGCGTCGGGAGCGTCTGCACCAGGAAGGCACGCTCCTCCCGGATCAGCGCCCGCGTCTTCTCTACGAACTCAGTTTCCTCGAGGGCGGCCACACCGGCGAGCTGCGCCGGAAGGTTGATCTCCCATGGCGTCATCGTCGCCTGCACCGCATCCGTCAGCGCCTGCGCTGCCGTCAGCATGTAGCCGAGACGCAGCCCCGGCATACCGTAGATCTTCGTGAAGGCGCGCAGGATCACGAGATGCTCGAACGCCCGAAGCGACGGCACCATGCTGTAATGAATTTCGGAGCGAAGAAACGGCAGGAAGCACTCATCCACGAGGAGCCAGCTGTGGTGCGCTTCACAGACCGCCGCGATGCACTGCAGTACCTCCGCACGGATGACATTGCCATCCGGATTGTTCGGATTACAGAGGAAGACCGCGGAGCCGGACGGAGCTCTCTCGATCGCCTGGATAAAGGCTGCCTCTACCGCCGGTGTGAACGAAAAGTCGTCCGCCTCCGACAGATAAACCGGGACGAGCTGCGCCCCCACGCGCTCCGCGGCGACACTGTACTCCGCGAATGCCGGCGCCGCGACGATGACCTGCTGCGGGCGAAGCACCTGCATCAGACGATAGATCAGATCCGCGGCACCATTACCGAAGCTGATCCACTCCGGCGCGACGGCGCGTGCTTCCTGCGTTTCGATTTCCTCTGGCGCAGGGACAGGCACAGCTGCGCCTGCTGACGCGCCCGTAATCCTATCGTCTGCCCGCATCCCGGCGGATGGAACACCGATGTCCGCATTGGCCCTAACAGACGGCGCGACAGCCACAAACTTCCGGTTCAGAAATGAAACGACGGCGTCGCGGAGCTTCTCCACCTTCCAGTCCGGATAGGCAGTGCTCTGGTCGACGCCGTGCTTCGCCGCTGCACACGCCCGTGGAGGCATGCCCAGCGGATTGATATTTACAGAATAATCGAGATCAACTGCGCGACGATACACATCGCCGCCATGTACATAACTCATAAACCTTACTTTCTTTGTCGTTGACGGAAAGCCCAGCCTTTAAGCAACCGGAGGCAAGCAGCTTTCCACGTCTTATCGTCCCGCCTCGAGTCCGAAGCATCTTTCTCTATGTAACTGGTCCGCGTGTTCAGATCCAGCCGGTATACAGCATGACGGTCCGCATGATCATGATACCGACGAAGTAGATCATGAACACGCTCAGGTACATAATGCGGTTCGCCGTTTCGATATCCTCTGGTGTGATTTCGCGTTTGCTGTCACCGATCGCCGGCTTGTGAACGAGCTTTCCGAAGTAGTATGCGTCGCCGAGGAGCTCGACGCCGAGCGCACCGGCCATGGCGGCTTCCGTCTGTCCGGAGTTCGGGCTCGTGGACTTCCGCGCGTCGCGACGCCAGATACGGAACGCGCCCTTCCAGTCGAGGCCCAGGAACATGGCCGCGATGCACATAAACAGGGCGCTGATGCGCGCCGGGATGAAGTTGCAGATATCATCGAGGCGGGCCGCTGCGGTGCCGAAGTACTTATACTGGTCGTTCTTGTAGCCGATCATGGAGTCCATGGTGTTGACGGTCTTATAGAACCAGCCACCGGCCACACCGAACACCATCATGAACAGGAGCGGTGCGACCACCCCGTCGGAAGCATTCTCCGCGACCGTCTCGACCGCTGCCTTCGTGACACCAGTCATATTGAGACGCTTCGTGTCACGGCCCACGATCATCGAGACCGCATCGCGCGCATCCTTGATGTTTTTTCGCTTGAGGGCCTCATAGACCTTCATGGATTCCCGCTTCAGCTGCTTCATCGCGAGCATCTGGTAGGCGAGGAAGGCGTCGATCGCCCAGGTCAGGGTCTCGCCGAACATCATCGCGATGTTATGGATGATGAGCGGGATGACCGTGAAGATCACGAGCATCAGCACGACGAGGATCGCCCCCGCGAACTGCTTCTTCCCACGGTCCGCCTCCGGATCCTCCGAGATATGGAAGGTCCGGCGCAGGAACTTCTCCAGCCACTCGATGCCGCGGCCCATCGCCATCACCGGATGGAACCAGTTGTGCGGATCCCCGAACACGAGATCGACGATCAGCGCCATAATCAAAATCATGATTCGCTCGTACATGCTACACTCTCCCAAATACAGAAATTGGAACTATTCTACCATAAACAAAAGCAGAACGGAACACGCATGGTGAAGCATGTACCATGCACGTCCCGTTCATCATCTTGATTCAATGTTGCATCCCACTACTTCATCCGACACCTTCTGCTTAGTCGCTCACATTACATCCTGTATTTTTCCTGCATCATTCCAGTTATTTCGAGCCTCGGACTTCCTGACGCAATCACGCTTCCAGTATCGCTTTGATGCCTTTTGCACTTCGCATCGCCACGTCCCGGAAGTGATTTCCAGGGTTCAGCTCCCAGCGTACATCCACGCCGAGCTCCTGATAGTGCCGAAGGATCGCCTCCGTATTTTCCTGCACGGTTTTCAGCACCGCATGCTTCGTCTTCGCCTCTGCATCGCCCAGAGACATGTAGAGCTTCTCCGGCTTCCGCGCAAGCTCATGCCGCAGCACATATTCCCGGAACTTCGGAAACCACAGGGAGCCGGACATGCTGGCCACCCGCGCGAAGCAGTCGCAACGGTACATCGCATAGAGCGCGAAAAGTCCGGCCAGCGAGTATCCGGCGATGCCGACGTACGGCGCGCTTCCCCGAATTCTTTCCCTGGCTGCCGGCACGATGTCCGACGCCAATGTCTCCAGATAAGCAGCCGCTCCTCCCGTAGCAGCCGGATCCCGCTTCGACAGCGGCGGGCAGCTCCACGGCGTCATATCGTGATACCACTGAAGCTTTCCGACCACCAGCAGATTGCAGTCCGGTGCCTTCAGCTCTCGAAGCGCCCGCGCAAGCTCTTCCCCGTCTCCCATCACCGTATTGAAAACGATCAGCGGTCGGTCTTCTCCCTGTGCCGAATACAGCGTAAGCTCCTTTTCACGTATCTGAAATCTGATTTTTTCCATTTTCTCACCGTAACTATATCCGCATTCTAATCTGCTCAAGTTTACAGTTTCTCTTCTATGTATAATGAATTTCAAAAACAATCGGTAACGATGAATTACGAACCCCCTCAGCTTCGGGCCATCTGTGTCAGGTACAGAAGCATTGCCCGATCAGCCGGGGACGGTGTGTTACCGAAACGGATTCTGCTGACATCGAAGAGGATGCAGCCGCAGTGTCCGGGAAAGGTCGGGAAGCTGATGATTTTCAGGTAGGTGTCGATTTCCGGGGAGTAATCGAGGATTTCCAGGGTCTCGCCATAGAGGGCGGAGCGCTCATAGGCGCGCAGCCACTTGGCGTCCATGTTAGGGAAGAGACTGCCGAAGGAGGTACCGATCATGGTGTCGAGCGGCAGCTTCTCGAGCTCGGCCAGCGCAGGATTTCCGTAACGGAAGATCCAGTCCACGGCGTTGCTCTTCTCGTCGAAGACCATCTCGATGTCCGTGAACGCGAAGGGAAGGGTGTCAAAGACACGATAATGCTCCCGGAAATCCGTCTGTCCGGCCTCCGGCAGCACCTGCAGCAGACGCTTCCTCCGCTCCCGGAGTTCTGACTGCAGCCAGGTCTTTTTACTGGCGACATAGTTAAGCTTTTCGCCGTTGTTCAGATTGACCGTATCCGTCACATCATGGATAGCGCGGACAGAAACCAGGGTACTCCGGTGGATCTTCACGAACTCCACGCCGAGCCGTGTCTCCAGCTGCGCCATGGTCACACGGGCCTCCTTGAGCTTCCCACCTGCCAGGTGAAACTCTGCGTAGTTTCGCCTCATCATAATATAGAGTACGAGCGCCGGATCCAGCTGACTTCCGTCCGAAAATACAAGCATCTGCGCACCTCTCTGATCACCGTTCATAACACTGCCCTCCCTTTTTCTCTGATTTTACAGTATTAAAAAGAGGGACGCAATCCACCATTTGCAGCAGTTCAGGCCGGGGACACGCCCTGAACTGTAAAAAGACGGATACCGGAACCCCTGCGGCATCGCACAGGCAGTTCTCCGTATCCGTCATTCTGTCATTTATACATCGGCTTTACGCCTCAAATCCGACCATCATCGAGCCCGGCTCTGCATAGTAGCAGCACAGTGCCCGCTCCGGATGGATCACGCCGTTGAAGTAACCAAACAGCTCCTCGATCCGCATCTTGAGCTGCAGCGCCGCCGCCTCGTTCTGATTGTGCGCGATGACGACCCTGCCGCCCTTGTATCCGAGCTCCTTCATCTTCTCGAGAATCAGCGCCAGCGCCTTCTTGTCACCACGGCACTTGCCCTTGAAGTCGAGCGTTCCCTCCGGGCTCGCGGTCCCCACGATCCGGATGCCCATGAGGCCGATCCCCTTCGCGATCACGTGACTCACACGGCCGTTTTTCGCGAAATTATCCACCGAGGCCAGCGAGAAGTAGAGATGCGTCGTCTGGTGATAGGCCCGGATCTCCTCATAGATCTTCTCCGGTTCCATGCCTGTCAGAATCAGCTCGCGCGTCTTCTCTGCCAGCAGATATATCTCCGGGCCCGTCGACAGCGAATCCAGGACATATACCTTCGCCCCCGGATGCTCGCTCTCGTAGCTCTCCCCGGCGATCACTGCACTGTTGTGGGTCCCTGACATGGCCCCCGTCAGCGTGAAGCAGAAGATGACATCCGCATCGCCGAAGGCCTCCTCCCACTCACCCGGACTCGGTGCCGCCGTCGTCGTCTTTCCCTTATACTCCCGCAGATGCTGCTGGTAGGCTGCGAGATCGATCTCCGCCGTATCCGCATAGTCCTGCTCGCCCACGATGATATGCACCGGCACACTCGCAAACTCCACATCCTTCATCTCTAACAGATTTGCGGACGAATCCGCCACAATTCTCATCTTCATCGCTTTGTCCTCTAAATCATCGGTTTTCCGAAATCTCTTGCCATGATGTATAGTAGCCATTCCGCATCGTTTTGTCAAGCTATATCGAAACTCTATTGCGGTTTTTGAAAACCCGATGTAAAATATTGAATATTGATTCGCCAGAAGCGGCATGACTTCCGTCCGCTCGTTCACAGGCAGACGCTTTGTATACACGAAACAGAGAAGCAGTGGGCCAGGCCGCACGATCGCGCTATCCATACACCGTGGCACGAAGCGGCTTGAAACACACACATATTTAATGGGGGAAGAACAAATGAATTTACCAGCCAGAGATTTCCGGATGCCACGCTACGATGAGCTCCCGAATGTGGGACTCTACCTCGAGCAGACCGTCAAATATATCAACGAATGCCTCTCACCGCTGAACATCCCGGTCACCTCCTCGATGATCAGCAACTACGTAAAGAAAGGCTACATCGACCGACCACTGAAGAAGCAGTACTACGCCGACCAGATCGCCTACGCGCTCTTCCTCGTCCTCGTGAAGCAGGTCCTCGCGATGGACCACATCGCCTCGCTTATCGACATGCAGAAGAAAAGCTACCCGCTTCCGATCGCCTACAACTACTTCTGCATGGAGCTCGAGAAGAAGCTGATCATCCTCTTCGAGGACCGCGACGAAAGCCCGCTCCACACCGACGGCGTCTCCTTCGAAAAGAAGGTCCTCTACCGCGTCACCTCCGCCGTCGCCCAGGTCATCTACCTGAACGACCTCTTCCTGACGTCCGACACCGCATCTTAAAAATTTCGTAATGGGGTCTGACCCCATTTTCTGCCAACGAAAAAGGGAATCCCTTCTGGATACGAAAGGGATTCCCTCTTCTTTTACTGGTTCACGCCCAGCTTTCCGTAGCTGGACTGCACCTCATGTGCGATCTGGTGGCCGGTTGCTGCCGCACCCACCGTCGTCGCACTGGATTCTTCACTGATGCACGGATCGACCGGTGCCTTCGGTGCTGCCGTTTCACTGTGATCCACCGGCGTCGCATCCCCGATGCCGAGGCTCTCGCCGACGACGCCCAGGGTCGAAACGGCCTGCGTGATGTCGGACGGCATAAAGATCTTCGTCGCACGGCCGTTGGAAACCTCCTTCAGTGCATCGAGGCCCTTCAGCTTCAGCACACCCTCACTGACCTGCGCACGGTTCAGACGCTCGATACCGCGTGCCTCCGCCTCATAGACGAGGTCGATGCTCTTCGCCTTACCTTCCGCCAGGGCGATCTGTGCATCTCGCTCCGCCTGTGCGGCGATGACCTTCGCCTGCTGGTCACCCTTCGCCCTGGTGACGACTGCTTCCTGATGCGCCTGTGCCTCGAGCACGGTCTGACGGCGCTCACGCTCTGCACGCATCTGCTTCGTCATGACCTCCTCGATCTCCTTCGGCGGCTGAATGTTCTTAATTTCGACTCTCGTGACCTTGATGCCCCACGGGTCCGTCGCCACATCCAGTGTCGTCTGCATGCGCGCATTGATCTGATCACGGCTCGTCAGAGTCTGATCGAGTTCCATGTCACCGATGATCGCACGCAGCGTCGTCGCCGACAGATTCTGAAGACCCGACAGCGGATTCTCTACACCATACACGAAAAGCTTCGGATCCTGCACCTTCATGAACACCACCGAATCGATGGTCATGGTGACATTATCCTTCGTGATCACCGGCTGCGGCGGAAAGTCCAGCACCTGCTCCTTCAGGCTCACCTTCTTGATGACCCGCTGCACGATCGGAATCTTAAAGTGCAGACCCGCACCCCAGGTGCCGCTGTACTGCCCCAGCATCTCCGTCACATACGCATGTCCCTGCGGCACGATGCAGATCATCCGCATCAGCACCACGATGACTAAAAGCAACAACACAAGTACAAACATATACGTTACGCTCCTTTACTGCACTTAAAATAGTATCTGTCCACTATTATACAGAATTTCGAAGCCAATTATGTGGTATTTCGTAATTTTCAGATATAGTTCCTGTAAATTAAGAATTTCGTAAACGGTAACCGTTCAGGTAGGGGGCCCGGAGGGGCGGCAACGGAGGCCATACGCAGAGACCGTGTGAAATCAAGTCGGGTCCCCTTAGCGGCACTTGGTGTTATCTCTCCCTGGAACCCTCTGCCTGCACAGTGACAAAAGAACGAGGGCGTTTCCGCCCTCGTCCATTTCTTCCTTAGCAGCTCTCCCGAATCTTCAGTTCTCCAGGGAAGATCTGCTGGAATCTTGCCTTCTTTTCTTTCGGTTTCGATGCCCCGTCATCCGACGTTTCTGCGCTTCCGTCGCTCACCTTGCCCCCAGCATCCTGCCGTTCCGTAGTACTGCCGCCAGCCAGCTTCGCGGCGACTTTCTTCTCGCGCTCTTCGAGGAGCCCGAGAAGGGCGTGCATCGAGGCTTCGGCCATCTCATCCACCGGCTGCTGCAGTGTCGAAAGTGCCGGCGTCAGATAGTGTCCGATCTCAAGTCCATCGAAGCCGATGACCGCGACGTCCTCCGGTACGCGTATGCCCTGATCGCGAAGCGCCCGGAGACAGCCGATCGCGATGGAGTCCGCGATGGCGAAGATCGCGTCGAACTTCGTGCCCGACTGGATCAGATCCACCGTCCGCTGATATCCATTCTCATAGGTATAGGTCTTCTGAATCGAGATCGGTCGACAGATCAGTGCCGGATCCGGCTCGATGCCATGCTTCTCGAGCGAATGCAGGTAGCCCTCGAGACGGAGCATACCGTTACTGATATCGGATTCCGCATCGCTGAGAAGCGCGATCCGCTTCCGTCCCTGCTCGATCAGGTAATCCGTCACCTTTTCAGCTTCCGCCCGGTCATCGATCGCCACATAGGAGTACTCTGCGAAGGCCTTCCGATCCGGAACGGCCACCGAGCAGAACACGAACGGAACCGTCAGTCGCTTCAGGCGCTCCACCGACTGTACCGGATTTCCACCGAGGAAGATGAGGCCGTTCAGGCGCTTCTCCTTCTCGAGCAGCGCCGCGAGCTCGGTCTCATCCTGCTCCTCCTCGACATGCTCGAGCACCAGGGCGTAATCATGATCCGAGCACTCCTTCTCGAACACCTTGATCATGCTCGTGAAGAAGGGGTTCGTGATGCCCTTCACGAGGACCGCGATGTTTCGTGCGTCATTCAGCTTCAGATTACGTGCCGAGTTGTTCGGCACGTAACCATACTGGTCGATGATCTCCTGTACCCGGCGCTTCGTCTCCGGACTGATGTCATAGTGGTTATTGATCGCCCGCGACACGGTCGACACACTGATGCCCGACAGTTTAGCAATTTCCTTAATTGTCAGTTTCTTCGCTGCCATAGCTTTCTACTTTCTGATACGCTGACTCTCCTCCGTCATTCGCCGGATCTTCTCCACGCATTCCATTGAAAAATCTTTCTCTGTAAAACGGAAGGTCCAGTTCTGTCCGAGCGTCGACGGCGTGTTGATGCGCGCCTCTGCCCCGAGAGCGAGGTAATCCTGCATCGGGATGATGGCGGTCTCCGGCTTCGCAGCCAGCGTCATCTCGATCAGCGCGTCGGTGTAGTCCGACTGAAGGAAGTCCCTCGTCACGCTGCTGTCCTCGGCGAGCTCCGCCTCGGAACGCGGACGCACGTTCACTTCCTCTCCCTTCCCCTGCTTCCACGCAGTATAATACCGAATCGCGAAGTCACGGTCAACCGGAGAGATCTCACGCACCCACGCAGCCAGCGTCTGATTGTCGTGTGTACCCGTATAGCAGACCGCATTGGCCGGCCAGGTGCACGGACGGTAGTCTCCGCTCTCGCGCGAGTCGAAGCCGAACTCCAGCAGCTTCATCCCAGGATAGCCGGTATCCTCGACAAGCTTCCGCACCGTGTCGGTCACATAGCCGAGGTCCTCCGCGATGATCCGCTTCTCTCCGAGCGCCGCCTTCAGCGCGTTGAAGAGGTCAATGCCGGGGCCCTTTTCCCAGTGGCCACCCGTCGCATCGCTCGCACCCGCCGGGATCGCGTAGTACTCGTCGAAGCCGCGGAAGTGATCGACACGCACCACATCGAAGAGATCGAAGCAGCGGCGCATCCGTGCGATCCACCAGTGATAGCCCGTCCGCGCATGATAGTCCCAGTCATAGACCGGATTGCCCCAGAGCTGGCCAGTCGCCGAAAAGCTGTCCGGCGGACAGCCCGCGATCTGCTTCGGCTGTCCCTCCTCATCAAGCTGGAAGAGCTCCGGATGCTCCGTGAAATCCACGGAATCGCTCGATACATAGATCGGGATATCACCGATAATGGCGATGCCCTTTTCATTTGCGTAGGTCCGCAGGCGCTTCCACTGCTTGTCAAACTGATACTGCGTGAAGCGGTAGAAATCCTCCGGGTACTCCGTCTTCGCAGCCATGAACTGCGCGTAGGCCGGCAGCCAGTGCACCGTATGCTGGATAAACCGACGGTACGCCTCCTTCTCCTCTGCCTCGGGCGCAACATTGCCCTCCCCGCTCGTCCGCTCCTCGAAACGTTCGAACGCCTTGAGGAGCAGCGGGAATCGGCCGAGATACAGCTTCTCATAGCTGATCTTCGTGGCATCCGCACCGAAATCCACCGCCTCGCACTCCTCGCGCGTCAGCAGCTCCTCATCGATCAGCGTCTCGAGATCGATGAAATACGGATTGCCCGCGAAGGTCGAGAAGCTCTGATACGGCGAATCGCCATAGCCCGTCGGCCCGATCGGAAGCACCTGCCAGTAGGTCTGCCCGCTCGCCGCGAGGAAATCCACGAAGCCGTAGGCCTCCTTTCCGAGTGTTCCGATGCCATACGAGCCGGGAAGTGCGAACACCGGCATCAGGATACCTGCTGCACGGCCCCAGATCTGCTCCCTTACTTCCTTTTCCATACGTCTCCCCTTTTCTTTCTGGTAATATCTATCTGCATCTGTTTTCGTCCAATGCCTCCGACGGAGCGCACTTCTCCTCCCGGAGAGGGGCTCCACCGTTCATGCATTCCGTTACCGCGCCACAGATGCGCGGCTCGATCAACCCTTGACGGCACCCGCTACGACACCCTCGATGATGTACTTCTGGCAGCATGCATAGAAGATGATGATCGGAATGATCGACAGCACCAGGACACCCATCATGGCACCCATATCGACGGAACCGTAGCCGCCCTTCAGGTACTGTACAGCGATCGGGATGGTCTTCCACTTCTTGAGGTCGAGGACGAGGGACGGAAGCAGGTAGTCGTTCCAGACCCACATGGTCTCGAGGATCGCAACCGTGATACAGGTCGGCTTCATGATCGGCATCACCACGTAGAAGAAGGTCTGAAGCGGTGTGCAGCCGTCGATCATCGCGGCCTCCTCGATCGCGAGCGGCAGGGACTTGACGAAGCCCGTAAACATGAAAACCGCAAGGCCGGCACCGAAGCCGAGGTAGATAAATACGAGGCCGAGCGGATTTGACAGCTTCAGCATGTTCGCGATCTTACTGAGCGGGAACATGACCATCTGGAACGGCACGATCATCGAGAAGAGGCAGAGGAAGTACATGCCAGCCGTGAACTTCGTATGCACACGCGTGATGTACCATGCGCACATCGAGGTGCAGAGGACGATGACGGCGACCGCAAGCACCGTCACGAAGAGGGACACAAACGCTGCCTGGATGAGGCCGGTCTTCTGGATACCGGAGATGTAGTTATCGAAGCCGACGAAGGACTTCGCGTTCGGAAGTGCGAACGGCTTCTTCGAGATGTACGCCTTCTTCTTGAAGGAGTTCAACAGCACCAGCAGGATCGGATATACGTAAAATACAGAAAGGATACTGAAGAATACCGTTAAAAAGGTACTTAATTTCTTGTTCTTCATATTACTGCTCGACCTCCTTCCGACGGGACAGATAATTCTGGGTCAGTGCCACTGCGCCGACGATGATGAAGAAAATGACGGCTTTCGCCTGGCCGACACCCTCCCAGCCGTTCCGACCATAGAAGGTGGTATAGATGTTCATGGCGAGCATCTCGGATTTCTGAGACGGCTCACCGTTTGTGAGCGCCAGGTTCTGATCGAAGAGCTTGAAGCCGTTCGTCAGGGTCAGGAAGGTGCAGACAGTGATGGATGGCATCAGCATCGGCAGGATCACGTAGCGGAGCTCCTGCCACTTGTTCGCGCCATCGATACGGGCAGCCTCGAGGAGGTCACTCGGGATATTCTGGATACCGGCGATGTAGATGATCATCATGTAGCCGACCTGCTGCCAGAGCATCAGGATGACGAGGCCCCAGAAGCCGTAGGTCGCGCTGTAGGTCAGGGTACGCATCCAGATCGCGAGGATACCATTGAGAAGCAGGCTCCAGATGTAACCGAGGACGATACCGCCGATCAGGTTCGGCATGAAGAAAATCGTACGGAATAAGTAATTGCCCTTGATTTTCGCGGTCAGCGCCATCGCTACGGCGAAGGCGAGGAAGTTAATGAGGATGACCGTCACGATCGTGAACAGTGTGGTGTACCACAGAGAGTGCACGAAGGTCGCGTCGCCGAAGACCT